>NZ_MWQI01000008.1 GCF_002210345.1 Fibrobacter sp. UWB4
TCGAAGTGATGAACTCGCTCGGGCAAGTCGTGACGAAGGGCGCCATCAACAACGCTTCGGATAACGCGGCAACACTTAACCTTTCCGCTCTCGATGCCGGAATTTATATGGTGCGTGTGAACGCAAAAAACATCAATTTTGCAAAGAAGATCGTGCTGAGGTAAAGCTATAGAATGGTGATGCCCGGTCAAGCCGGGCATGACATGTAACGGGTTCGATAAGAACACAACAAAAACGCCCACGGGTTCATTACCCGCGGGCTGTTTTGTTAAGAAGGAGATTCCCGCTCGGAGGCGGGAATGACATTTCTTAAATTACGTGTGAGCGTCAACCCATTCAGCGTTCTTCTTGCAAGCTTCGACAGACTTGTCGAAAGCAGCCTTTTCTTCGGCGCTCATCTTGACTTCGAGAATCTTTTCGACACCGTTTGCACCAACGACAACCGGCACACCGCAGTAGAGGCCGTTCACGCCGTATTCGCCATTGAGCTTGGCAGCGCAAGAGAACACGCTCTTCTTGTCGAGGAGGTAAGCTTCAGCCATGTGGATAGCAGAAGTTGCCGGGCTGTAGAAAGCAGAACCGCGACCGAGGAGGTTCACGATTTCGCCACCTGCACCAGCAGTACGCTTTGCAAGTTCAGCAAACTTTTCCTTGCTCATGAGCTGAGAAACCGGGATACCGCCGACAGAGACGCATTCCATGATGGAGACCATCGTGTCGCCGTGGCCGCCCATAACGAGAGCCTTGACGTCTTCGACGGAAACGCCGAGTTCGTCAGCGACGAAGCAAGCGAGACGAGCGGAGTCGAGCACACCAGCCATACCGATAACCTTGTTAGCCGGGAGGCCAGACTGCTTCTGCATGTTGTAGACCATGGCGTCGAGCGGGTTCGTAATAACGATCACGAATGCATCCGGAGCATTTTCCTTGATGGCTTCGGCAACAGTCTTGATAACGCCGCAGTTCTTGTCCAAAAGGTCGTCACGGCTCATGCCCGGCATGCGCGGGAAACCAGCGGTAACGATAACAACGTCAGCACCCTTAATGGCAGAATAATCGGTAGAACCCTGAAGATCAACGGACGAATTGATGACGGAGCGGCCTTCCATAATGTCGAGAGCCTTACCCTTCGGCATGCCCTGAGTCATCGGGATGTCGATAAGGACGACGTCGCCGAGGTTCTTCTGTGCGAGCACGAGAGCCATTGTACCACCAATTTGACCAGCACCAACGAGTGCAATCTTCTTTCTAGCCATGATTAACCTTCCTTTTAAGGTATTTAAAATTTTACGTACCAAATATAGCAAAAGAAATGTAAAACCGGCAATATGAACCAATGTTACATATTATTTATTTGGCATCCGGGACGTTGAAAATGAACCCAATCCGACCGTCCAGGACTGTTTTTCGGAAGTATCCGTCAATTTTTCGGGAACACCAGTTCTAGCGGGATTTCTCCTCATTACATCCAAGCCAGTAATTATATATAAATTAAATAAAATCACTTTGATGCCAAAGACGTCCGTAACGATTACTTTTCTACTAACTAGTAACTAAAAACAAGTAACTATTTTTCTAAATTTCACCGCACTATGAGTATTGCTATTCCTCAGTTGCCCAAAGGCACACGCGATTTTTACCCGGAAGCCGAGCGCATCCAGAACTACATTTTTGACACATGGCGCAAAGTCGCCGAAAGCTTCGCCTACGAAGAATACGAAGGTCCGATGTTTGAACATCTGGAACTTTACACCGGCAAGTCCGGCGAAGAAATCGTAAGCCAGCTTTATAACTTCAAGGACAAGGGCGACCGCGAAATCGCTCTCCGCCCCGAAATGACGCCGACACTCGCCCGCCTCGTGATCCAGAAGGCCCGCGAACTCAAGAAGCCGTTCAAGTGGTTCTCCATGCCGCGCCTGTTCCGTTACGAAAAGGCTCAGAAGGGTCGCCTCCGCGAATTCTTCCAGCTGAACATGGACATCATCGGCACCGAAAGCATTTACGCCGAAGCAGACTTGCTCGCCTCCATCGCCACAATGTTGCGCAAATTCGGTCTCAAGGACGCGGACTTTGCGATTGGCGTTTCGAGCCGCAAGCTCCTCGCCACCTACCTCGAAGAAATTGGCGCCCCGAACCCGGCCCTCGTTTACCCGGTTCTCGACCGTCGCTTGAAAATCGGCCCGGAAGCTTTTGCCAAGGCTCTTACCGAAGCCGGCCTCACCGAAGCGCAGATCAAACAGCTCGACGACTTCATGAGCTGCAAGTCCATCGAAGAAGTGAAGGCCGCCGTCAAGAGCGAAAACGCAACAGCCGCTCTCGCCGAAATCGAAGACCTCTTTGCAACGCTTGCCGCAGCAGGCTTTAGCGAATGCGTGAACCTCGACCTCTCCATCGTGCGCGGTCTCGCCTACTACACGGGCATCGTGTTCGAAGTATTCGACAAGGGCAAATCCATGCGCGCCATCGCTGGTGGCGGACGTTACGACAGCCTCACCGAAAAGCTCGGTGGCGACCGCATCCCGGGCGTTGGCTTTGGCATGGGCGACGTCGTGCTCGCCGACCTCCTCCGCGAACGTGGACTTTTGCCAAGCCCGAAGCAGCATGTGGATTTCTACATCGCAAGCTTCACGAACGACATGAAGAAGATCTTCGAAACGGCTCAGGTGTTCCGCGCAAACGGCAACGCTGTTTCTCACCCGCTCGCCACAATGAAGATGGGCAAGCAGCTGGAACAGGCCAACTACCAGGGCGCAAGCATCGTCGTATATGTCGATGGTGACAAGGCGGCTGCCGGTCAGTTCGAATACAAGGACCTCCGCGACGGCACCATGCACGTGGGCGACGTCGCCGCGATTGTCGAACGCAGCAAGCAGAACATCGAAACAAAAAAGGCATAAAGGAGATCCCCGGTCAAGCCGGGGATGACATCTCTGCATGACTCCAGTAAAAGTATTACTCAGCATCATTTCTCTGTACCTCGTTCTCGGGCTGATGGCGCTCGCCTACCCTGAAGACGGCATCCATGTTGGCGATACGACGCTCCGCTACCCAAAGCTTTCCCAGGTTTTCGAGAAGGCCGAGACAACAACGGACTCCGCCGGGAACAAGGTCAAGGTCGAACAGGTCGATCCGGAAGACGCCATCCGCCAGATGATGGAAGAGACCAAGGCAAAGCAATTTGCGGCGTTCTCGGACTCGCTCAAGTACTACGAAGACTTCTTTAGAGAAGGCCGTACGCGCTTCGACTTGCCCAACAACGACCCTACGTGGTTTGACCGATTCTTCCAGAATCTCCTGTTGGCAAAGAAGGATTCAAGCGTTGTCCACGTGATCCATTACGGTGACTCGCAGCTCGAAGAAGACCGCATCTCGTCTACGATCCGCGAAGACTTGCAGACTGAATTTGGCGGCAACGGCCCGGGCATGCTCCCCGCCGTGATGCACATTCCGTCGCAATCGACATCGCAGTGGAACAACGGCGACTTGCAGCGATACATCATCTTTGGCCCCAAGGAAGAACACGCGACGCACAACCGCTATGGTCCATTGGCCCAGGTGGGTGAACTCAACGGTTCTGCCGTTATCGGCGTCAAGAAGCGCGAAGGCCGTAAGGACATGTTCCCGCATGTCGGCGGATACTCGACCATCAAGGTTCTCGCAAGCAACAAGGGCAGTCTCAAGCTCCGCCTCACCTATGAACACGAGATTTCAGAACAGGTTGGAACAAACGCCGACGGAACGCCCAAGTTCAAGACAAAGAACAAGAAGGAAACCGCCGAAGCCCCTGCCGTCGAAAAGCTCACTAAGCTGAACGTTTACACGTGGAAGCTCCCGGACACGACTTCGAACATCAAGCTCTACCTGAGCGGCCGCACAGAAATCTATGCCATTTCTGTGGACGGTTCTTACGGTGTTGCGGTGGACAACGTAGCCATGCGCGGTAGCTCGGGCACGGTATTCCACAAGATCGATAGCCAGCTTCTCGCCGAATCGTACAAGGCCATGAATGCAAAACTCATCATCATGGAGTACGGCGGAAACATGGTACCGAGCATGACGCCCAAGACTCTTGACTGGAGCAAAAAGCTCATCACCAGACAAATTCAGGCCATACAGAAAGCAAATCCCGATGCTGACATTTTGTTCATTGGGCCTGCCGACATGGCCAAACAAATTAATGGAAGGTGGCAAACGTACCCGGGTCTTGGCATCACCATCAAGATGCTTCGTGAAGTGGCTCTTGAAAACGGGCTTGCCTACTGGGATATGCACCGCGTGATGGGAGGCGAAAGCTCCATGATCAAGTGGGTCAAAAAATCCCCGCCGCTTGGCTTTACCGACCACGTTCACTTTACGCGTCGCGGTGCCGCATACATGGGCGACCTGTTCTGCTCTTCACTCCATATGTACTACGATTACTTCCAGTTCCGCGAAAGGCACAAGCTGAACGATTCAAAGCTTAAGGACATCCGAAAGTTTTCGGATAAAAAGCAGGCTAGCGCCGACACGACCAAAGTAATCGACTTGAATTCTGATAAGCTAAATCCTTAAATACCGGAGGGGGTGTTAAGTGAAGAAAAAGCTTGCCGTCATTGCTGCCATTCTTGGCATCGTTAGCATGGGATCCATGGTTTCTGCCAAGGACATGGAAATCACCCCGGGCTATTATGACGTTGACTTTACGAAATACGATTTTATCGATACATCCTTGAATACCATCCAGTTTCCGCAAGGGAGCGCGAGTTTCGAGCCGTTCTTCAAGAAGCTCGACACGCTCGTTTTCGAGAACAGGGGCAAGGTGCGCATCCTCCACATTGGCGGTTCGCACTTGCAGGCAGACGTTATCTCGGGCCGTATCCGCGAGCACCTGGTGAAGGAATACCCGGGTGCATCAGCTGGTCGCGGTTTCGTATTCCCGTATTCGGCAGCAAGGACAAACACCCCTGCAAGTTACGCTAGCTATTATAAGGGCATCTGGGACAAGAACAAGAACGTCCAGCACGAAATCACAAAACCGCTCGGACTCCTTGGCATTGCGGTAAGCACCCGCGACCCGCGCGCCGAAATTACGCTCCTTTTGGACAAGTACAACACCGAACCGATTTGGGGCGAAACAAGCTTTAGAGTTTTCGGCTATAGCGACAGCAATGACGTGGAACCAGTGCTCCGCATCGATTCGATGGATGTTTTTGGAACGTTCGACGCCTCAAGCCAGAGCTACGTTTTCACTAGCCCGCGTCCAATTGACACGATCCAGATTGCGTTCCGCTGGGCAGACACGACCAAGCAAGCCGAAGTCGCCGCGTTCATCACGGACTCGCTATTCAAGGATTCTGTAGCCCGCGCAGACTCGCTCGCCCGCGTCGCCGATTCACTCCGCATGGATTCGCTCGGCATCACGCCTCCGGCAAGTTCTTCACAGCAAATGGCACAGGCCGTTGCCGCAGACTCGATGTTCCAGGGCGACTGCGAAGACGTTCTCGACACGAACTGCCTGAACCGCGACGAAGACATGCAAGCCGCACTAGATTCCGTTGCCGCAGATACGGTTCCGCCTCGCCCGCACTTTACGCTCACAGGCATCCTGGCAGAGAACAACGCGCCCGGCATCACGTACACGAATGTCGGAATCAACGGCGCCAAGGTCGCAAACTACTTCGAAGAAATTTGTCCGCTATTTGAAAAGGAAATGTCCTACTACAAGCCGGACCTCGTCATTTTTGCCATCGGCATCAACGATGCAAACGTAGAAGTCTTTAACGACAAGCAATTCCGCGAAGAATACGACAAACTCATCAAGCGCATCCGCAAGGTCAGCCCCAAGACGGCGTTCATTTTCGAGACTAACAACGATTCCTATCGCAAAGTCCGCAAGAAAAAATACGTGCAGCACCCGAACGGCGAAGTCGCTCGCAAAGCTTTCTTTATGCTCGCTGACAAGCACAAGGCTGGCGTCTGGGACAAGTTCTCCATCATGGGCGGGCTTGGCTCCATGGCCAAGTGGGAAAAGGCGGACCTCGCCAAGAAAGACAAGGTCCACTTCAAGACCGCCGGTTACCATCTGCTAGGAGACATGTTCTACAAGGCGTTGATGCAGGCCTACTTCGACCACATTGCAAACCTCCCCGCAGAAGCTCCGGTCGTAGCCCAGGCAAAACCCGTTCAAGCAAAGCCCGCTCCGGCACCAACCACAATTCCTGCCGCATCAAGCGTTGCCCCCAAGACGCAAGCGCCATCGGCCAAGACAGCATCAAGCACAGCTCCGGCCACAGCAACAGCCCCTGCAAACGCAAAGGCCGCAGCCGCCATCCAAGCTAAAGTCGCAGCCCCCGCACCTACAGCAACTTCCGCAAAGACAGCCGCTCCGGCCAAACCAGAAACAACAGCCCAAACGGAAGTTCCCGCAAAACAGCCTGTTGCAAAAACGGTCGCCCCACCGCAAATGCCAAAGATTGCAGCCGCAGCCCATAAAGATGTCCCGATGCCTGAAGTCGTAAAGCAAACAGCACAACCCACACAGCCCAAAATTCAGGTTCCGCTAAAGCCGATTCCACAAGCCGCAGAAAAGCCTACAGCACCAGCACCCAGCACGACGGACTCCAAATAATTTTTCTAATTTACAAGCCCAAAAATCATGCTTGACTATATCATCCCCTACCTGACCCGCACATTTGCGTTTGACCCGAACTCCCCGTTACTCTTCACCCAGTTCTATTTCTGGGGTTTCTTCGCGGTCGTCTTTGCCATCTTCTCGCTAGTCCACAGCAAGCTTTTACTCCGCAACGCGTTCCTGTTCGCGACGAGCTTGTTCTTCTACTACAAGACGAGCGGCAGCTACGTGTGCATCCTCATCTTCTGCGTGATAGCAAACTTCTTCATCGGCAAGTGGATCGAGAAGTCCGAGGTCAAGTGGAAAAAGAAACTTTTGATGATTATCGTCGTGATTATCGACTTGCTGGTGCTCTGCTATTATAAGTACTCCTACTTCTTCCTGGACGCACTTTACGACTTTACCGGCATCGAACTCCACGTGTACAACTTCTTTGCCGCCGCAAGCAACGCGATGTTCAACACGCACTCGCTCGTCGATACGATTATCCTCCCGGTGGGCATTTCGTTCTTCACGTTCCAGGCGATGAGCTATTGCATCGACATTTACCGCGGCAAGATCAAGGCTGTAGACAACATTTTGAACTTCGGCTTTTACCTCTCGTTCTTCCCGCAGCTTGTGGCTGGCCCGATTGTGCGTGCAGACAAGTTTGTACCGCAGCTTTACAAGCCGTATTTCCTCCCCCGCCGCGCCTTCGGCATGGCTGTGTTCTGGATTTTGAACGGACTTGCCAAGAAGATCATCTTGAGCGACTACCTCGCCACGAACTTTGTGGACCGCGTTTTCGATACGCCGCTCCTCTTTACCGGCCTCGAGAACCTGATTGCACTTTTCGCTTATTCGTTACAGGTTTACGCAGACTTCTCGGGTTACACGGATATCGCCATTGGCGTTGCACTTTTGATGGGCTTCCGTCTGCCGCAGAACTTCAACAGCCCGTACAAGGCAAAAAGCCCGACCGAATTCTGGCGTCGTTGGCACATCAGCCTTTCTAGCTGGTGGCGCGATTACTTGTACATCCCCCTTGGCGGCAACAGGAATGCAACCGTCGGCACGTTCTTCTGGATGGGATTCTTGAGCCTTGTGGCCATTCTCCTTTCTGGCAGCATGTGGGTCGGCATCGCACTTGGCGTTTTCTTTGTCTACATCGCAATTTTTGCATACTTCAAGCCGGAATCCCGCAAGACGATTACCACGAACATGAACGCCATGGCAACGCAGATTGTCGGCGGTTGGTGGCATGGCGCAAGCTGGAACTTTATCATCTGGGGCGGTTTGAATGGTTTTGGACAAGTGTTCAACAAGCTCTGGGTGAAGCGCAGCGCAACGGTTCGCGCCTCGATTGCTCTTGGTTTCTTTGCTTTGAGTGCGATCCTCTACAAGCACTACACGATTCCTATATGCGCCATTACCGCCGTATGGTTCGGAGTGCTTTTCGTGGGCATCTACTCGACCATCATTTATCACTTGTTCTGCAAAAAGCAACTGCCGTGGCTCACGACCGCCTGGAATGTGACACTCACGTTTGTGTTCATCACGTTCACGCGCCTCTTCTTCCGTGCAGGTTCGAACCTCGACCCAGCAGAAGCAAACGAAGTTGCATGGAACACGGCTAAGAACATGGTGCACCAGATGGGCACCGCCTGGCGCTGGGACACGATTCTCCCGATTGCATGGGAACACATCAATATCATCCTCGTGTTCATCGCCGGTATGCTTATCCACTGGATCCCGAAGCGCGTGAAGTCCCGTTACCGCATCACGTTTGCATCGCTCCCGATTCCTGGAATGGTTCTGGCGACGGCGTTCATCATCTTCGTGATTTACCAGTTCATGAGCGCAGACAGCTGCCCGTTCATTTACTTCCAATTCTAGCGGCTTCGCCGCAGTAGGCGGTAGGAAGTAGGCAGTAAATTATAGGTTGTCAGGTATGGGGTCGCACAGAAGTGCTCTGAGGTCGCTTCGCTTTAGGCAATGAAGTCGAGGCATGCTTGACTTTGTTAAAAATTAACTTATATTCATTTTTATGAATATAAGATTACGCAAATTATTGGGGAAATTGTTCCTTTCGGGGGCTTCGTTCTTTTGGGCAAGCTGCGATTCTGGTACGTCAGCCGAAAAGCCTTCAGCATTTATCGACATTGACCAAGAACTCGCCAAAATAACACCAACGGACACAACCGGACTCAGAGGGAAATGCATTCCCGAATATCAATATTGCGAAACGACAGATAGCTGGAGTAGCTATTATTCCGCACAAGCTCACGCTGCATCAATCGCCATTGAAAAGCTCAATGAACAGCACAAGGATGATCCAGACTATTGGTACGGCTATAACAGATGTTATAGGGATATCTTAGGACATCTAGGGAATGCGCCTGTATATGGTGTTCCAGAATGTCCCACAGACCTGACACCTTGTGAAACAGACGGATCGACCTACAGCGTTTATAACCAAGTCCGCATCGACGAAGCTTATATCGAAGCTCTGCAACGCAAAGAACAAAACTATTACGAAACCGTTAAAAGCACTCTCGAAGAAATCAACGAAGGCATGGAAAAATGCGGAGTGCAATAACGAATTTTTGACCATTTTTATAGAAATTTGCACATTCAAGGGTTTTCATAAGTTTACAAGAATACTACACAAAGTTTTCTTGTTAATATCTCGTGAAAAAATATCCTAAACATAGTGACAAAAAGTCCAAAATTGAGTATTATTTAGCCCATATATATAGACCCCCTATTTTTATGAAGATTAAAACTATACTCATTGCAGGAGTCCTGCCGATCGCGCTTTTTGCAAAAGACGACGATATGGCCGGAAAAATCGTTCCTCGCCTCGTTGACTCTAAAAGTACTGAATTAAACCAGACTATCGATGGAATCAACGACTTTGCATCCGAAGCCGAAGCTCAGACTGTCGGAAAATTCGTCATCAACGAAAGCAATTTTACCCATAAAAAGACAAAGTCTCGCAAGGCTAAGGCCGCGCCGAAAGTCGAAAAAATCGAAATAATCGCCAAGCAAGACCTGATTAACGATTCCGTCACAGCAAATCTCGGTACCGAAGATGGCATTAACAGCGACAGCCTCGATACCGAAGAAGCCGTCCGCGAATACGCCGAAGCCGATGCCGACATCAAGGCTACGACAGACTCCGCCTCTACAGGCGCTCCGGCCAAGCTGTTCGTCCTCGACATGACGACGTCCATCATCCCGACGGAAAGCCGCCGCATTGCAGGTCATTACGGTCCGCGCAAGCACCGCATGCATCGCGGTGTTGACCTCGGCCTCTGCCACGGCGAAAACCGCACGATCGTCGCCGCATTTGCAGGCAAAGTCGTCAAGGTCCGCAACCAGGGCCGCCGCAAGGGTTACGGTCGCTACGTGATTCTCGATCACGGCAATGGTCTCACCACACTTTACGCCCACCTCGAACGCTGGAAGGTCAAGGTCGGCGATGAACTCCAGGCCGGCGATACCATCGGCATCGGAGGCAATTCAGGCCGTTCTTTCGGTGCACACCTGCACTTTGAAATGCGCTACAACGGCATCTACATCAATCCCGAAACCGTTTACGACTTTGCCGAAGGCACGTTCAGGGATATTTCCGTCACGCTCGACACAGACAAACTCCAAGAAGCTGAAGCCGCCTACCAGAAAGAAATCGGCAAGAGCAAGTTTTACAAGGTCCGCCGCGGCGATTGCCTTGGCAAGATTGCCCACAAGTATGGCACATCTGTCGAACGCATCAAGCGCCTGAACAACCTCAAGTCAGACAACATCCGCCCAGGACAAGTGCTACGCTGCTCGTAAAGCAGTAGACGGTAGGAAATTAATTTTAAGAGAATGGCCGCGCGGAAAAGCGCGGCTTTTTCAATTACATACAGCAAACCGCAGCGCGGGCATCTCCTTTTTATAACAAAAGTGCAACTCTCTAGTAACTAACGACTAATAACTAAAGACTAATGACCAACAAAAAACATTACTCTTTAGCAATCTTGTCGTACGCTTGAATCAGTTCGCGGTCCATATCACGGCGATGCGCCGGAGACGCAAACTTGTTGAGCACCTGGCTCTTGTAAATCGTCCAGTTGCGCGAGAAGGCGATATGCATCACGGCCGCAATCAAGAGGCCCGGCAGCAAGCTGTAGCTGCCCGTCATTTCGCAGACCATCACGACACCCGCAATCGGGGCCTTCGCAGCACCCGCAAAGAACGACGCCATCCCGACGAGAATAAACATCTCGGGCATGCGGATAACTCCCGGGAACGCAAGTTCGCATATTCCAGCAAACATAGCGCCAATAACCCCACCAATAAATAGCGATGGTCCAAAGACACCCCCGGAACCGCCCGAACCGACCGTGAGCGCGGTCGCCACGATTTTCGCAAGCACGATACCGAGCAAGAGCATCACGCCCCACAGCGAATGCGGCACAAGCCCAGCCATCAGGTTATCGATAAATTCAAAACCGCCCCCCGAAACTTCCGGATACGCAAATACCAAAAGCGAAATGAACGCGCCACCCACAGCAGGCTTGAGCCACGCAGGAATCGTCCACTTGTTAAAGCGACGCTCGGACTCGTAATAAAGTCGCACATACAAGTATGAAAACGGGAAACATAGAATTCCAAGCAACGCACACGCAAAAAGCTCCACCGCATTCGTAAACGGAAAATCCATCGTGCAGCCAATTACTGGCGCCGAGCCGACAAATGCGATATAGACCGTAAACGCCACCACCGACGAGATAATCGAAGTCGCAAAGGCGTTAGACTCAAAGTCTTCGCGGTAAAGCATCTCGACCGACGTGAGCGCCCCCGCAAGCGGAGCCTTGAAAATGGCGCCAAGCCCTGCCGCCGTGCCCGCCAGCATAAACTGCCCGCGCATCATCCTCGGCATCTTGAAGAACTTGCAAATCGTTGATGCGATGCCAGATCCGATTTGCGAAATTGGCCCCTCGTAACCCGCCGAGCCGCCCGTCGCAAGCGTCACGATGCTCGCAATGAACTTCACCGGCGCCACGCGCGCCCGCACATTCCCGCCCTGGTGATGGAACGAATAAATCATCTTGTCGGTGCCCTGCCCCGCCGTCTCCGGCGCACGTGCCACCTTATAAATGAAAAGCCCGACAACAAGCCCGCCAATCGCAGGCACCGCGGCAAAAGCATACCACGGCAAAATTCCAAGCGTCCATGGCTTGCGCACCCATTCAATTGCCGTGCCAAGCCCAAAATGGAACGCAACCGCGACAAGACCCGTCACGCAACCGATTACCGCAGCAAGCCCAAGCTTCGGCAAGTAACCGTTCACCACGAGAAGTTTCGCAATCGTTCTATGGATTCGCTTCACGCGCCGCAAGATAGAAATTTTAAAAGAGCGCGACAAGGTTCGCCAAATTCCAGCACCATGCGAGAATAAAGCATTCACTTGAAAAAAAATCTTTTTTTCACAAAAAAAGCCCATTTTCGGTTGACAAGACTTTTAATATTTGTATATTTGGCTCGTAATCTTGAGGTTGTAGAAAATGTTAAGCAAAAAGAATCTTATTCTTATCGGTATTGGCATTTTGCTACTCGTCATTGGCTTTATCTGTCTTGCGACAGGTCCGGCCGATAATCCAGTAAGCCTCTCGGTTGCACCCATTATCTTGACGATTGCTTACGTTGTGATTATTCCTCTCGGAATTCTCTTCAGCGGCAAGGATGAAAACAAGTAAAAATTTGGACGATTAGCTCAGCTGGTTCAGAGCGTCTGCCTTACAAGCAGAATGTCAGCGGTTCGAATCCGTTATCGTCCACTACCGAAGAATCGGAAACGATTTTGGGGTGGTAGCTCAATTTTGGTTAGAGCACCGGCCTGTCACGCCGGAGGTTGCGAGTTCAAGCCTCGTCTATCCCGCGATAAAGCACTTCTCTTTGAGAAGTGCTTTTCGTTTGTTGAGCATCGCGAAACAAACGAAAAACCCCTTCCTACTTCAAACTTCCTACTGTCTACTAATTAAATCTGGAATCCTATCGCAGCGTTGACATCAATGACAAGGCCCTTATCCATTTCAAAATAGGCCCCTTTGCGCTCTGCATCAAAATCACTGACCCATACATAGCCCAAGCCAACATCGACCGTCACCGCAAAGCGCCCAAGAAAACCGGCTCCCCCATTCAATATTTTCTTCACGCCGCCATTAAACATAAGGCCAAAGAGCCAACCATCAAAACGCCCGTCATTTTTCGAAGCGACATGCAGATGGTTTAGCAGAAGTCCCGCCTGAAAATACCGCCAGCGCCTTCCTCCAACGCCATACAAGCGAAAACTTTCTTGCAAGCCAATGTCGTAAATCTTGTACCCGCCATCGTCATCTGTGCGGTCCACACGTACATAATGGGGCATCGAGACAAGAGATATTTTCTCGATCAACTTCCATTCAAAAGTCAAGTTGAATATCGGATAATCCGTAAAGCCATTGGGAACATTAATACCGCCCCAAAAATGCGAATACGGCACAATAAAATTAAACGGATGTATATACAGGGTGAACGTTGAATCAACAATCTCTGTAGAATCATCGTCCTTTACAACAACTTCCTGTTTTTCTTCTTCTTTCGAACTGGGTTCCGGTTGCGCCTTAGCCGCTTTTGCAAAAGAAAAAACAGACAAAGCAATCAGTAAAAGGACGACTTTTTTCATACCTTCAAAATTTAGTTTATTTTTCGTCTTTCATTATTCAACCACCTTGAAACATGAACTCCATTCCACCCAATTGAATTATGCTTAAAACCTCGCGCATATGAAACTCCATAATGACTCCCATTAAACGAGAGCTGAACCGCGACTGCAAAATTCGGGAATCTATAGGAGGTGCCTATTTCTACAAATTTCCACCGGAAATTGGCCCCCACATACAGATATCGAAAATCACATTCAGCAAAGGCAACAATCGCCTCGTCCGAGATCCAGTGTACGCCAAGAATAGACGTAACCCCCTCGTCCATAAAGCCACTCACCATGCCAGCCACATAAATCTTGCGCCAGTTGAAAAGAGCCGCCCACTTGAACCGGTGCCGTGTCCAAAAATCGCCACCAGGAATCCACTCCATATCGAGTCCATAGCCCATGCCTAGCGCCAAATGCGGCCACGTTCTCGCATAAGCCGC
Organism: Fibrobacter sp. UWB4; assembly: GCF_002210345.1. Lineage (NCBI taxonomy): Bacteria > Pseudomonadati > Fibrobacterota > Fibrobacteria > Fibrobacterales > Fibrobacteraceae > Fibrobacter > Fibrobacter sp. UWB4. Next base: position 13,772 of record NZ_MWQI01000008.1, read on the forward strand.
TTCTGAATATAACTTGCGATAAAGCGAATCCATCGACTCATAAGCAACAAAGGCGCCCATGCGGTACGCATCGTTTCCAAATTCAAGCGAGAGGTTCCAGGACGATTCCTCAACGCCATCCAACCAGTAATAAGAAACTCCATACGAAGGATCTGCATACCGCGCAGGAGAAGAGCTGAATCCGCCCAGACCGACAGGAGAAAGTCCGCCAGCCAAAAGCGTTGCAAACGACGCGCGTCCATCCATTGCACAAGCCATGCTAGGCATAATACATGACAAAATAACAAAAAAAATCCAAATGCATTCTATACAAATGCACTTGCATCTACGGGCGAACAAGAATCCCGACCACATTCTCGAAATCCCCCACAGACAAAGAAACAAAACCAGCACCTATTCCAAGATATTCTTGAGCCGGAACCTTCACCCATTCATTGGCCATTGCAGGCACAACCGATTTCCACACGCGACGCCCTGCAGAATCCAGAAGCGAAAGAACAACATCTTGTTCGGATTCCACTCGAACTCGAAGCGGAGAGCCTTTCTTGGAGACCACGCGAGAAGATAGTTTGTATTCAACAGGCGTTTTTGCCGCATCTCGATTAAATGCATCTTGATTCACACCTCCAGCCCGCGACACATTCCGCGCACTTTTAGGCAAAAATCCGGGCGTAAATTCACGACGCCCCGAGAGCGGATTAAACCCAGAAGGGCATGCCACCGTGCTCTTGTTCCAGGAAACGCTATCAATGTTCCGATCGCGAAAACAAAGCCGGAGCGCGCCCTCGTTATTGTTCAAGAATCCAAGCGAAACCTGAACCATCCGGATCTCAGGAATTTCAAGAGCGGCCCGCAGCGACGTTGTATCCTTGCTCACAAGCACCGCCTGGAACGGCCGAATCGAATCACCCACACCCCCTAACGCGGATCCGCGATCGCAAAAGCGGAACGCATCAAGCGGGAGCGGATGCATTCCCGCATTATAGAGTTCCACCCATTCCGGCATCGGTTCCTCTGGGCAGTGATGGACCTCCGTCACGCGCAACACCGAGACGCCGTTCACAAGCACCCTGGACTCCAATAACGTGTCCGAAGCACTCGCCTCCCCTGAAGACGCTGTAGCCGCATCGACAAATTCCCACCGGTCAGTCAATCCAACGCGCTGAATGACTTTCCCAGGCTTTGGATGCGGAACGGTCACGGAATCCACGCACGTTCCCGCCCAGACCTTCCAGACGGTCTCACGGGAATTCGGCAGCGAAATTTTTCCGAGCGAACCACATGCAACACTCGCTTGCGGCGCTTCCTGAGACAGGACCAAAGGCGCCTCTTGGGGTTCGCTCCGAACAGGGCATTGCACCGAGTCGTGCACAAGCACAAAGCGTTCCGCTTTTGGCCACGCAAACGAGAGGCTTTCCTTAGATTCAAATTGCACAAAAAGCGATTCCGCCCAGAAATCGTCCATACGGATCTCGACGTACTCGCCCTCCCGGTCAGATACATCTTTCGGATCTGGATAGAATTCAACAAAGCGCGGACACGAAAATGCCCACGAAAAAAGCGCCAGGCCCACAGCCGGCACAACAACATATTTTTTCACGACACCCTCCCCGGGCGCGCCCCTCCAAGCGTAAAAAACGCTAGCGAGAATCAGTCGACTTCATAGTCGTTAGGGAGAATATAAGGAAGAGGGTTCACCGGGTTGCCATTTTTCCAGACCTCATAATGAAGGTGCGGACCAACAGATCGACCCGTGTTGCCCATATAGCCAAGAATCTGATAACGATGTACAAACTGCCCCGGAGTCACGGCTGACATCTGCATGTGCCCATAACGGGTCTTGAAGCCGTTGCCATGGTTCAGGACTACAAAATTCCCAAAAGAGGAACTCAGCTGGGAAATTTCAACAACGCCATCCGCCGGAGCATAAATCGGAGTCCAACGGTCATTGGCAATGTCAATCCCCTGGTGCATCTTGCCCACTTCGCCCGTCACAGGATGGATACGCGGTCCAAAAGCAGATGCATAGCGACCTGTCGTCGGAGAAATAGAGGGGATGTAACGCAAAACGGAACGGCTCTGGTCAATGTACTTGGTCAAAGCGCCAAAAGACTTTTCATTATTCTGGATTTTACCAAAAATACGCCAAACGTCTTCGTGCATCTTGGCGGTACGCTCAAAAACAGGAGAACTCTTGCGCAATAACTGCACTTCAGGTTCAATATGTCCACCAGTCGACAAATTACGGGAAGCGTCATCCGGCAGCGGAAGTCCAAGCTTTGCATGGAGCATCTTTTCAGCCGAGAAAAAATCCTTCGACGTACTGGAGATATAGTCAACCGTGCTCTGGATCTGCGAAAGTTCCTTATTCAACTTCTGACGGCTTGCAAAAGCATGCCTCAATACGCCATCATAAACGGAAGTCGAGAGCACTTGCACAAGGAAAAGGACAAAGCCAATGACAACGACAATTCGCAAGAAAAGCGATCCACGAAGAACAAACGAAGGCACTTTCACGGTCAATGCCCGTGACGACTTCTGAAAGTGTATGGATGCCTTAACGAAATTCATCAAAGGATAATGTAAATAAATGGCACAGAAATTTCAAAGGATTTATCCCTATTTTTTTATTACAAGCCATATATAGAAATTTGTATGATTCTTGTAATAAACAAACAGCCATTTAACGCGCTTCAAGCCATCAACAACAAAAGTTTACACGAAATTTGAAGACGCGCCATCATCCCTAAATCGGGTTGTCCAGATCGACAAATTTCGACGGAATGCCCAGTTCAGTCTGGATTTTTTCCGCAAGAGCACATACGCCAAAAATTTCCGAACGGTGGTGCCCGCACGAAACCAAGTTCACTCCGTTTTCCTGGCAGAATATAGGAACGCTTTCCTTAATGCTTCCCGTGACAAAAGCGTCACAGTTCATCTCCACGGCTTCTCGAATGCCTTCCTCGCCGCAGCTGCCACTGCATATGGCCACACGCCTAATTTGTTCTGGACCGAAAAAGAACTTGTTCTGTACGCCATGTTCAAAAGACGTGTCCAGGCAGTCCAAAAATTCTTCCCTCGTCGCAGGAGTATTCCATTCGGCAATGACACCGATAGCCCTCGTGCCTTCGTACATAAATTCATGAACCGGCTTTAGCCCTAGAATTTTCGCGATCATGGCGTTGTTGCCGATTTCTCGATGGCCATCCAGCGGCAAATGGAAACCGAACACGGAAATACCGTTGCACATAAGCTTGCGGAGGCGTTCCCCAAACTTCCCAACCGGGATTTGAGACTCTCCCTTCCAGAATCCATTGGGATGGTGAACGATGATGCAATCCGCCTTTTCTTCTATAGCGGCATCAATCAGCTGGTCGCGCAGGCTCACGCCCGTCACAATCCTGGTCACTTTGTCGTTCGCTTCAACACATAGACCATTCACACAAAAATCATTAAAAGACTTTGGATCGAGCAAATCGTCAAGCCAAGCGGTCATAAAAGGCAAATCCATAAAATCTCCTTGTTGATTTAGCCTCCATCCAACTCGTCTTTATAGAAACTATTAGCAGTTATAAAAAATATAGATATATAATAATTATTTACAACCAGAAAAAGCGTTTTAGGGTACAAAAAAGCCTTTTAGAGTTTTTTCTCGTTGCCACATTCTATGCATTTAAATAAATTTACGCATAGAAAGAAAATAGAAGATTTATTATAGGAGCCCCAATGGCACATTATCTTTTTACCTCTGAATCCGTTTCTAAAGGCCACCCGGATAAGGTTGCCGACCAGATTTCCGACTCCATCCTCGACGCTTGCCTCGCCCAAGACCCGAAAAGCCGTGTCGCTTGCGAAACTCTCGTGAACACAGGCCTCGTCGTTATCTCTGGTGAAATTACCACCAAGGCTGTTGTTGACTTCCAGGAAGTGGCACGCAACACCATCAAGAACATTGGCTACGTGAACCCGGACCTCCAGTTCGACTACAAGGGCTGCGCCGTGCTCGTCGCCATGGACAAGCAGTCTCCGGATATCGCCCAGGGCGTTGACGCCAAGGCTGCCGAAGGCAAGGAAGACGACAAGCAGGGTGCTGGCGACCAGGGCATGATGTTCGGTTACGCCGTGAAGGAAACTAAGGAACTCATGCCGCTCCCGATCAGCCTCGCCCACAAGCTCATGGAAGAAATCCAGAACCTCCGCGAAAAGGGCAAGATCAAGTGGCTCCGCCCGGATGCCAAGTCCCAGGTCACCGTCGAATACGACGAAAACGACAAGCCGGTTCGCGTTGACACTGTCGTTATCTCCACCCAGCACGACGAAAAGGTGAACGGCAAGGAACTCAAGCATTCCGTGATCGAAAAGGAAATCATCGAAAAGCTCATCAAGAAGGTCATCCCGGCCAAGCTCTTGGACAAGAAGACCCGTTACCTCGTGAACCCGACCGGCAAGTTCGTTGTCGGTGGCCCGCACGGCGACTGCGGCCTCACAGGCCGTAAGATCATCGTCGATACCTACGGCGGCATGGGCCGTCATGGCGGTGGAGCATTCAGCGGCAAGGACCCGTCCAAGGTTGACCGCAGCGCAGCTTATGCAGCCCGCTATGTGGCAAAGAACATCGTGGCTGCCGGCCTCGCCTACCGTTGCGAAGTGCAGCTCGCCTACGCTATCGGCTACTCCAAGCCGGTCTCCGTGCTCGTGAACACGTTTGGCACAGGCAAGATTGACGACCGCAAGATCGAAGCTATTGTCGCACAGAACTTCGACCTCTCTCCGGCCGGCATCGAAAAGATGCTCGACCTCCGCAAGCCGGGCTACGTCGCTACCGCCGCCCTCGGTCACTTTGGCCGTACCGGCGCTCGCTTCACGTGGGAAAAGACCGACAAGGCAGAAGCTCTGAAGAAGGCTGCTGAAGCGGTATAGAGACCGCTCGGCTCTATAGCAAAAAGAACCGACGTCTTCGCCTCGCTCTCGTCTCCACGACTCGTTAAATAAACCTAAGCCGAATACAGCAGAAACAAGTTTACTTGTTTCTATTGTTGAGGCGCTGGTTTATGCAATCATTGCAATACGAGTCGTTTGAGACTCACAGAAGACCGCCCGGCTCTATAGCCGCACCAAGATCGCGACAAAAAGCATTTAGCAAAAAATGACGGATGAAGATCCGTCATTTTTTAGTTTGTTTCAAATACAAAAAAAAAGACTGCCGTTAAGCAGTCTTCTTTTGTTGTCTAGATCCTTCGACTTCGAGGCTTGCGCCTCTTCGCTCAGGATGACACAAGCTACGAAACAAGCATCATCGAGAATACCATGACGAACAGTGCGACCGTTTCGCCGACACCGAGCACCATGAGGTAGTTCACGAGGCCCTTGCCCGTTTCGCCAAGAGCGTTGCAAGCGTCAGCAGCGGACTTACCCACGTACCAAGCGCTAGCCATCATGCCGATGCCACCGAAGATGCCTACGCCAAGGTAAGCAGCCCAGTTGCCAGGATTTGCCTGCGACTTGTTCAAGATATACATCATCAGGAGCATGCCGTAAATCGTCTGCGCAATCGGCGCACCCACGAAGATGAGCAGCGTAAAGAGCGCGTTCTTACCCTTGAGATACGCCTTCTTCCAGGCACCGATGGCCGCCATGCCGGCAGTCCCGCAGCCCAGCGCAGAACCCACTGCAGCAAGGCCAAGAGCCGCCACCGCACCGAGCTTTGCGAGCGTTAAAAGTTGTGATTGATCCATAAGTGCAACCTCTTTCGATTAAAGCACCATCATGGAGAACACGAGCACGAACAAAGCGACAGTTTCGACGATACCGAGAACCATCAAGTAGTTCACCATGCCCTTGCCGGTTTCACCGAGAGCATCGCAAGCCACAGCAGCAGACTTGCCCTGGTACCAAGCAGAAGCCATCATGCCGAGGCCACCGAAGATACCTGCACCGAGGCAGCCGCCCCAGTTCGTAAAGCCCTGTTCAGCAGCCTTGCTCAAGATGAAGTTCATGAGCAACATGCCGTAAATCGTCTGGGAAATCGGAGCACCGACGAACACGAGAAGCGTGAAGAGAGCGGACTTACCCTGAGCGTAAGCCTTCTTCCACATCGTAATAGCAGACATACCAGCCGTTCCGCAACCAAGGGCAGAGCCCATAGCCGCAATGCCAAGCGCAGCTGCAGCACCCATTTTAGCGAGAGTCACCATTGTATTCGGTTCCATTATATTATCCTCATTAAGTAGCGGGATTTAACCCTTGGTTTAATTTTTTTGCTTGGCGAAGGGGCTGAACGCAAATCCGCTCCATTCAAGACCAAGTCCATTTGAAAATTCGAGTGTGTTAAGACGTACGGCATGCACTGCAACACCCATCACGGCAAGTGCAATGTTCAAACCATGAACGCCCAAAAGAACTAGAGCAGCACCAGCAACGCCAACAGCAGAGCCAAACAGCGGCGAGAGCATTCCATTGAACGCTTCGGCGATGGCGGCACCAGACATACCCACTGCAAAAAGACGGATATAGCTGATGACGTCGGTGAAGCTATTCACGATGTCAAGCACGAGCATCGGGATGCTGATGAAGTCCTGTTTGAGGCGGCTTGGCGGCACCGTAAAGAGCACGAGAAGCACGACTTCCACGATAAACATCGGGATGACGAACTTCGGCATGTCGATTCCAAGCACCATGTTGCATGCAAGGAAGAACATGACCCAAGCGCCCATGAGCCAACCCACCTGCGCCATGAACGTCGAAGACTTGCGTTTGAGACGCACAACGACATTCCACGCATGAGCAATGCTCAAGTGCACAACGGCAATGCAGAAGCAGAACAACTGAATATGCTGCATCTGGGATGCCCCAGCGGCATTCGGCACAAAGCTAGCCGGCAAGAACGTAAACGTTTCGCAGAACTGCTTGTATGCTTCAAAGCGCGTCGGATCCGTCGGAGCAGAGCTGCGAATCCAATAGAGCACGTTGCGCACACCTTCCGGTAAAAAGTTATAGTTAGCGATATCGAGGTAGTAGCTCCACCCTGCAAGTTCCGGAGTAAGTCCAAGGAAGTTCGCATTGATGGCGCCCCAAATGATAGTCGCCCAGCTCATCAAATACACAAAGTGGAATCCGGCACTACTTGCCTTCGGCATTTTCGAGCGAGCAAACATCGCAAGACCGAGGAACAACAGGCCGTAAGCCATATCGCCCACAATCATCGCAAAGAAAATGCTAAAGAAGCAGAGGAACACAGAGCTCACGTCAACTTCGTTGTAGCCCGGCGAGATGCCAATGATGTCATAGAGGCACTGCATCGGGCGTGAAAGCTTGTTGTAGCCGAGAAGCGTCGGGACGCTATCTTCGTCCGTCGGATCTTCAACGCGGATGCCCCAGCCGTTTGCCTTCGCTGCCGCACTGATTTCAGCAACGCGCGGTTCCGGGCAAAATCCCTGGAGGGCTGCAAGGCCCTTGTTCTGGAGCATGCTTGCAGAAGCTTCCACGAGATTGTAACGGTCCGTCACTTCCAAGAGGCGGTCTTCGAGATCGTCCTTCACGGAGGCAAGCTGGGCAAAGCGTTCGTCCACAGCAGAAATCGTCGTGTTTGATTCCTCTTCGATCATTCGATATTCTTCGAGCGACTTGAGAGGCATGGCGAGTTCCGTAAACGCACCCTTCACAGATGCAGGAGCATCGCCCTTTGTGAACACGGCAATGTACGTGCCATTTTCATCCTTGCCAAAGACATGCTTGTAAGCGTTATCGCCTTCGACTTCAAAAGGTTCCTTTGAAAGGTCCACAAGATAAAGGCGAACAAAGATGCCCTTTGCGGCGAGTTCCTTGACCGTACGCGGATCGAGATTTCCAAAAGCGTGGAGCTTTTCAAGTTCTTCCTTGGCCTGCTCCAGCTGGATTTCGGCATTTTTCTTGTCCGTAATGAGAGTCTGGATCTCTTCGACAAGCGTTACACCGCTTGCACCTTTTTCGGCAGGTGTCACACCCTTGCGAAGCTTATCCGGAACGACTTCCATCGCCTTCTGCACTCGGGCCACAGCACCCTTTGCACCGTTCACAGATGCACCAGCGGCGTTCTGGAGCGGAGTCAAATGGATAATTTCCATTTCGCGCAGAGCCTTAAGAGTTTCTTCCTTATGGCTTGCAAGCGTAAGAATGGTCACCTTCTTCATAGGAGTAATCATGCGGCAACCTCCTTACTCTGGGCGTCAAGTGCAAGCGCCTTAGCCGTAGCCTTGCCCTTTGCAAGCTTACTACGGGCCACACCGCTTGTCTGCTGGTCACCCAAGAAGATATTGATTTTGCGGATGTTATCCTTAGACTCGGGAATTTTCACCTTTTCGAACAGGTTCACACGCTGGCTCGTAGTACGCAGTTCCTTCGAAAGGAGTTCGTACTGCTTTTCGAGCACACGGCGTTCCAGGCGCAAGGAAATCAAACCTTGCAAGCTGCGGATACCATCGTCGAGCCACACCGGAGTCGTAAAGAAGTCCGGAATGTTCACGTTGAATTCCACACCGCTAAACGTCGGAATTTTCACGCCGGCAATGTTACCCTCGCCCTGTTCGACACTCTTCACCGAGAGATAGTTTTTCCACTCAATGGGATCGGCAAAAAGCGAAATCCACGAAGCCATACTCTTGCGGAGCTTATCCTCTTCTTCGCGTTTCGCCATCACCTTCTCCTGGAGCGTACGCATTTCCATCTGCAACTGCTGCTTTTTCAAAAGCAACGTCGGCAGATAGCGCTGGAAGCGCTTCAGTGCGTCACGTTCCGCCTTGAGGGCGTTTTTAGTTAACTTGACCTTAGCCATAATTACCACTTCTTCGGCCAGTACTGATTGATCATCTTGGTGGGGATACCGGTTTCTTCAGGAGTGAAGCAATCGGCGAGGATTTCCCATCCGAGATCCAAAGCCTTTTCAAGAGGGATGTTCACAGAAAGGTCCATCATTTCCTTTTCGAAGCGTACGCCGTACTTCAACAGCTTCTGGTCCCAGTTGCTCATGTTGAAGCCCATGGATTGCTTTTCCAAGGTTTCCTTGTAGCTTGCGTACAGCTGAATCATGGTGTTCATGATGGTACGGTGGTCGCTACGGGTCTTGCCGTTCACCTGCTGCTTCAAGCGGCTCAAAGAACCGAACGGTTCGATACGGCCCTTGCGCAAGTAGAACTGACCTTCGGTAATGTAACCCGTGTTGTCCGGAACCGGGTGCGTCACGTCGTCGCCCGGCATGGTGGTCACAGCCAAAATCGTGATAGAACCAGCATCGCTAAAGTCCACAGCCTTTTCGTAGCGGCTTGCGAGCTGAGAGTAAAGGTCGCCTGGATAACCACGGTTCGACGGAATCTGTTCCATCGTAATAGCGATTTCCTTCATGGCGTCGGCAAAGTTCGTCATGTCCGTGAGGAGCACGAGCACGTTCTTGCCTTCGGTTGCAAACTTTTCAGCAACAGCGAGGGATGCATCCGGAACGAGCAAGCATTCCACAATCGGGTCAGATGCGGTATGCATGAACATCACCGTGCGGGAAAGAGCACCATTCTTTTCGAGGTAATCCTTGAGGTAGAGGTAGTCATCGTGCTTGAGGCCCATGCCGCCGAGGATAATCACGTCAACTTCGGCCTGCAAGGCGATACGTGCCAAAAGTTCGTTATACGGTTCACCAGCAATCGAGAAAATCGGGAGCTTCTGCGAAACGACAAGCGTGTTGAACACGTCAATCATCGGGATACCCGTACGCACCATCGTCTTCGGGATGATACGCTTAGCAGGGTTCACAGAGGGGCCGCCAATCGTGATGCGTTCGCCATCGACTTCCGGGCCGTTGTCACGCGGCTTGCCAGCACCGTTAAACACGCGGCCAAGCAAAGCATCGCTGTACGGGACCTTCATCGGTTCACCGAGGAATCGCACTTCGGAGTCCGTAGAAATACCACGAGCACCTGCAAAGACCTGCAAGTCCACGAGGTCACCGTCAATGCGGATCACACGGGCAAGAGAAGTACCGAAAGAGCTCGTTACCTGAGCCAGTTCCTGGTTTGCAACGCCTTCGGCTCTCAAAGTAATCACAGAACCGGCAATGCGTTCAATACGATGGTAAGCAACATTATGCATTAGCAGAAACCTCCTTTACGGAAGCAAAAATACTGGATTCGAGATCCTTGAATTCCTGAGAGTCAAATGCCACGCGGTTCCAGTCCTTGGTTGCCTGCGTGAGCTTGAGGAAGAACGTACGGGCGACATCCTTTTCGGTAAACGTCATCGGCGTCATGAGGATGGTGTAAATCTTGTCGAACACGTACTTCTGGCGTTCTGCAGAGCAAGCGGCGTCGATTTCGTTATAGGCGTCCTGCTGCAGATAAACGGCATCAAGATATTCAGATTTCAGATAAACAATGAAGTCTTCGATCGAAGTACCTTCTTCGCCCACAACCTTCATCATGTTGTTCACGTCCACGCCATTAGCGAGGATAGAACGGGCCTGAGCGACCTTCTTGGAATCGATGATACCTTCGTACTTGGACCAGGAATCCAACGGATGGATTGCCGGGAAGCGGCGCTGGTCAGAACGTTCACGGGAAAGCCCGAGGAATGCGCCCACCACCTTGAGGGTTGCCTGGGTCACCGGTTCTTCGAAGTTACCACCTGCCGGAGACACGGAACCGCAAATCGTCACGGAACCGGTCGAACCGTCCTTGAGGCGGACAACGCCACCGCGTTCGTAGAAGGATGCAATCACCGATTCGAGGTAAGCCGGGAATGCTTCTTCGCCCGGAATTTCTTCCAAACGGCCACTCATTTCACGGAGAGCCTGAGCCCAACGGGAAGTGGAGTCAGCGAGGAGGAGCACGTTGAGGCCCATCTGGCGATAGTATTCAGCGAGCGTCACGCCGGTATAAACGGAAGCTTCACGAGCAGCCACCGGCATCGAAGACGTGTTACAAATGATAAGCGTACGTTCCATCAAGGACTTGCCCGTACGCGGGTCAATCAATTCCGGGAATTCGCGAAGGGTTTCCACCACTTCACCTGCACGTTCACCGCAAGCGGCCAAAATCACGATGTCCACGTCGGCATAACGGCTCATGAGCTGCTGGAGCACGGTCTTACCGGCACCGAATGGACCCGGCGTACAGAACGTACCGCCCTGCATCACAGGGAAGAACGTATCGATAATGCGCTGCTGCATGGTAAGCGGCTTGGAGGGGCGCAAGCGTTCTTCATAAGCCTTGATAGGCATCTTCACCGGCCAGGTCTGCACCATCGTCACGTCAACAGATTCGCCGTGATCGTTCTTGAGCTTTGCGACAACATCTTCGACAACGCGGTCACCGGCAGTCGTGATGTAATCCACAGTCCACTTGCCGAGGAGCTTGAACGGCACCATGATGCGGTGCGAGAAAACACCTTCCGGAACCGTACCGAGCGTATCACCAGCGACAACAACATCGCCAGCCTTAGCGACCGGAGTAAAAGCCCACTTCTTGTCACGCGGGAGAGCCTTCAGGTACTTACCGCGCTGGAGGAAGAAGCCGCATTCGTCAGCGAGCTTCGGCAGCGGGTTCTGAAGACCATCAAAAACTTGAGTAAGGAGACCCGGACCAAGTTCAACAGAAAGAAGTTCACCCGTAAATTCGACTTCGTCGCCAGCCTTGAGGCCAGTCGTATCTTCGAACACCTGGAGTTCAGCGTAATCACCACGGATACGAATCACTTCGCTCTTAAGGGGGATGATTTCTGTCTTACCTGCTTCGTTCTTCGAAATGAGCTTTGCATAAGCCACTTCGTTCTGGGAAACGGCGCTTTCAAACTTGACACGAATCAGGTTTCCGTTCACGCCGGTTATTTTTCCGATACTAGCCATTGAAAATGGACCTCCACTCATTCCTGCCTGTATGCAGGATCGTTTTCATTAATAATATTGATGACGGCCTTGTCGCCTGCGATATCGTTCAAGCGAGCCCAACGCTCGCAGATTCTAAGCTTAATCGCATAGGCGTAGACGTGCTTGATGGTCCCCTCGCCTACACCGGCAAGGCTATCCACAAGCCAAAAACGGGCGCGGTCGATATCCTGTTCCTTTTCAAGCGGATTTGACTTCATGAACGCGTCCTGGATCATCTTCGCAAAGGTGACGTCATAACCAGAGAATGAACGTTCCGCAAAACGCACTTCAGGGCCCCACGCCTGGGCGCGGAGCCTTCCTGAAACATTTCTCATCTGGGTTTCGCGGGACTGGTATTCCCTAACAAATTCATCATCGCTCTCTTCGCCCGCTAAGAGGGCGTCGAGCGCTTCGAGTTCTGGGGCATCCAGCACACCTTCGCAACGGCCACGGAACTCGGCCATGCTAAGGGGCGGAACGTCGCCCAGTTCTAGCATCGGAAGCGATGCCATCAAATATGCTGGACTGCTCATTGGACCGCCTTATTTGCCCTGGGCGGCCTTGTTTACAATCTTTGCAAGTTGCGGTCTGAGCAAGGCAGAAAGAGATTCCGCCATTGCCTGTTCTGTAAATTCGTGGCTGACCTTGCCGCCATCGAGCTTCACGCGGAAGCCAAACTTGACGCCCTTGTCGCTTTCGACCTTGACGCCAGCCTTGAGCTGCTTTGCAAACTCGCCCATCACGAAGCTCGTGAGGGCCTTGGCATCGGCTTCGGAGAAGTTGATTTCGATGTCGGAGGTATAGCTCTTTGCAACTGTGAGGAGCATGTTCTTCACGGTCGATTCATCGAGAGACTTGTCAATCTGGAGGCTGAGAAGATCAAGAATCATCTTTTCGAGGTTCTTGCCCACCGAGAGGAGCAAATCGCGAGCAGACTGTTCCAATGTGCGTTCGCTGCGTTCTGTAAATGCTTGAGCTTCCTTGTCGGCGTTTTCGAGTTTTGCTTTGGCTTCGTCTTCGGCTGCCCTGACAATTTCGGCCGCCTTGTCCTTTGCCTTAGAAATAATATCTGCTGCTGCGAGTTCTGCCTTTTCGACAGCATCCTTCTGGATGCGTTCCATAAGGGCTTGCAAATCTTCTGCCATTTAAATCTCCAAATTGAACCAAAACACCCCTTGGTAGGGCATTTTTATTAAACACAGAAAAGAATATACTAGGAAAATTTGGAAAAAGACAAGAAAATCGACAAAAATTTGCGAAAATATTGTTTACTTACACAAATGGAGGATAAAAAGACCAAAAGGAGCGACAAAAGGTGGAAAACCGCGACAGAAAATGGAAAGCGCTTTACAAAATTGGGAGAAAAATGCGTATCTTATAAGCGACAAAGGTTTTTCCATGCGCAAAGAAAAAAGCGAAGCAGAAAAGATTCAAGAGGCCAAGGAATGCTGTGAAAAGTTCAATAAGAACCCAGCAGGACCTCTCTTTTTATCCGTCATCTACATCATCGTAATTGCCATTTTTATTAGGCCCGTATGGAACCACATATACATCGATTTCAATTTGATTAAAGTTGTGGACGCATACATTTCCGGCATAATCGTATTATCCGCCATGACCCTATTATATATGCAATGTTCCAATTTTTTCAAAGGAACTGAAGATAAACCCAATAAGGGAAAACTGCGCATTACAGGCGTAATCTTACTCTGCGCCGGAATTCTGGCAGCACTCATTTCGGGGTACACAACAGATAAATACGGCTGGATAGAAGACGAAGCCATAGCTAGTCTTAACGGAAACTTGTTAAACTATGCACTAATAAAATGCACAGGAGTAGACATCGACAGACACAACGGCAACACGTATTACGGGACAGCCAAACTCTCAGACGGAACAACGAGACCTACTGTCGTATACTACATGCGAGGTGCGTATCGCAGACACGGTGTTGAATATAGGATCGTAGCAAAGTTCATGTAAAGCAAAACTCAAACGTTATTCAATATCCAATATATTATTTGATGGTTCTTTTTCAACCGACGATATTTGTCAGCGAGTTGCCAGATTCGATCTCTGTATTCAGGTTTCATTTTTTCATACGGGATGTTTTCATCTATGAAAATAATGAGGTCTAAAAAATTTCTGCAGAAAAAGAATGCTATCGAACGTCGATAGGGTATATTGTCTGGACTAAGATCATAATCTCCCCCATAAGGGTAAGGATTGTCCTGACGTAGGAATGCAAACATATAGTAAAAAGGAAATACGCCGCGGACTTGAAGAATTTCATAATTCCATGGCGTAAACTTACGTCTTTTCGATGGACTTAGCGCAGGCCCAAACATCAACTGCCATCGGATTCCATCCTTCGTGACAACATAAATAGAACAGGCGGAAAAAAATATGAAGGTCATGCATGCAAGAGCAGCAAAGGGAAGAAACCAGTGAAACTGGAACATTTCTACTATATTAAGGACTGCGCTAAAAAAGTAAAAACCATAAAGAAAGGCCGCCCCATGAAACAGCCTCAACCCAAGACGTAAGCTCAAAACGACATGTTTTTCCATAATACAACCCAATGTGGGTATATAGAAATATATAGTCAATCAATCAGGAAATCAAAAAGGCTTTTTCTAGTAACCACTAACTAATAACTAGGAACTATTTTTTCTATATTTTGCCCCGAAAAAATTATCTTCAAGGATACAACCATGAAACGTACACATAACTGCGGCCAGCTTCGCAAGGAAGATGTTGGCCAGATCGTAACACTCGCCGGTTGGGTGGATCGCCGCCGCGACCATGGTGGTGTGATTTTCGTTGACCTCCGCGACAAGTATGGCAAGACCCAGATCGTTTTCAATCCGGATTACAATGCCGATGTTTTGAAGACTGCCGAACAGCTCCGTAACGAATACGTTATTTACGTGACTGGTAAGGTCTACGCCCGCGAAGAAGGCAACACGAACGAAAAGCTCGCCACGGGTGAAATCGAAGTCAAGGCTGACAAGCTCGAAATTTTGAACGCCGCCCTCACCTCTCCGCTCGCCATTAACGACCCGAACGAAGAATGCAAGGAAAACGACGACCTCCGCTTGCAGTACCGCTATTTGGACCTCCGCCGTCCGTGGATCCAGAAGAAGCTCCTCCTCAAGAGCCGCTTCCTCAAGGCCGTGTACGATTTCTTCTACGCTAACGGTTTTGAAAACATTGAAACTCCGTGCCTTTGCAAGTCCACTCCGGAAGGCGCACGTGACTACCTCGTGCCGTCCCGCGTGAACCCGGGCAAGTTCTACGCCCTCCCGCAGTCTCCGCAGCAGTACAAGCAGCTCTTGATGATTGCAGGCATGGACCGCTACTTCCAGATCGCCAAGTGCTTCCGCGACGAAGACCTCCGCGCTGACCGTCAGCCGGAATTCACGCAGATTGACGTTGAAATGTCTTTCGTCAACCAGGACGAAGTGATGGAAATGTTCGACAAGTTCGTGACTGAAGTTTTGGGCAAGGTTTGGAACTTCGAACCGCCGCGTCACATCCGCCGTATGAAGTGGGCAGAAGCTATGCTCAAGTACGGTTCCGATAAGCCGGACCTTCGCTTCGACCTCGAAATTCACGACGTGTCTGAAATCGGTGCAAAGTCCAACTTTGGCGTGTTCAAGAACTGCGTTGCCGCTGGTGGCAAGATCCGCGGTATCGCTGCTAAGGGTTGCGTTGACTTTACTCGTAAGCAGATTGACGAACTCACCGCTTACGTTGCTAAGTACGGTTCCAAGGGCCTCGTGTGGATGCGCGTCAAGGAAAATGACGAAGTTGAAACTCAGGTTGGCAAGTTCTTCACGACCGAACAACTTAACGAACTCCGCGACGCTGTTGGCGCTAAGTGCGGCGACATGATGTTCTTCATCGCAGGTCCGGAAAAGATTGCAGCTACGGCTATGGGTCAGCTCCGCTTGGAAGTCGCCCGTATCAAGGGTCTCCGCGATCCGAAGAAGCGTGAATTTGTTTGGATTACCGAATTCCCGATGTTCGAATACAGCGACACGGAAGGCCGCTACATGGCTATGCACCACCCGTTCACGAACCCGCTTCCGGAACACTTGGACATGATGCTCGGTGGCAACCTCAAGGATTGCAACGCTGAAGCTTATGACCTTGTTCTTAACGGTGTGGAAATCGGCGGTGGTTCTATCCGTATTCACAACCCGGAAGTTCAGGAAAAGGTGTTCCGCTTGCTCGGTCTCTCCGAAGAACAGGTGAAGACCAAGTTCGGCTTCTTCGTCGATGCATTCAAGTACGGTGCTCCTCCGCACGGTGGTTTGGCCTTCGGTCTCGACCGCGTTGTTGCTACGATGGAAGGTGAAGAATCTATCCGTGACTACATCGCATTCCCGAAGAACACGAGTGCTTCTAGCCCGATGGACCAGTGCCCGAGTGAAGTGGACCTCCAGCAGTTGCAGGACATCCACATCTCCGTGCAGATGCCTAAGGGTAACGAGAAAAAGTAATAGTGGTTGTCATGCCCGCGAAGGCGGGCATCACCCTTTTATTAATGCTTTTGAAAAATGGCGGGTTTCGACCCGCCATTTTTTTTGCAAAAAAAGATATGACAAATGCGTAAGGTGATTCCGGCCGGTGGCCGGAATGACAGCTTCCGCGAGAGTCGCGGCACTCAAGATTCAGAAAAGAGCCGTCGGTATTGCTACCGGCGGTTCTTTGATTACTGGATATGGAGGAGTCTTTTTATAAGTTCTTTTTCTGCGGTTTGTGTTCATCGACATTGCCGCAGGGTTTTAGATGGCGGTAAACGGCGGGGTGCCCCGAGATGCTGTCGATGGATAGAAAATGCGATGATTCGGAGACGGCAACACCGAACAATTCCGATTGCCCCGTAAATAGGCTATTGATGTATCCCATGTCGTTCTCCTATATTTTCAAATTCTTCAGGTATTGCGAAAGTTCCATGTTCGCGGAGTAATCCACCGGACACTCGATGATGCTCGGCACGTTCTGACGGAAGGCTTCGCGCAAGGTGCTCGGCAAGTCCTCGGTGCGTTCGATGCGGTAGCCCTTCAAGTGCATGGATTCAGCGTACTTGACGTAATCCGGGTTCGTGAATTCGACCGCATAGCTGTCGCCGTAGCGTTCTTCTTGTTTCCACTTGATGAGACCGTAACCGCCATCAGTAAAAATCAGCGTCACGAAGGGGATGTGTTCGCGGTAAGCCGTTTCGAGTTCCTGGCTGTTCATCATGAAGCCGCCGTCCCCCGTGACCGCCAAGACCTTTTTCTTGGGGTTCAAGAGTTTTGCCGCAATGGCGCCTGGCACTGCAATTCCCATGGTCGCAAAACCGTTAGAAATGATGCAGGTGTTCGGATGGTCGCAATTGTACTGGCGAGCGATCCACATCTTGTGCGCCCCCACGTCCGAAATCAGAATGTCATCTTCATCCAGAACGAGGCGGATATCGTGCAGCACCTTCTGCGGTGTCGGCGGGAAGCTCGTGTCGTGATCATAACGCGAGTGGTCGGCCACCATCATCTCCCGGATTTGCATAGCCCATTCCGGTTCCCAGGAGTTCGGACAAACGCTACTGAGCGCATCAAGAGACGCGGAGATGTCGCCAATGATTTCTTCGTCGGGTTGATAGAATTTGTTCACATGGTTCGGCGTTTCGTCGATGTGAATAATCATCTTGTCGCCATTTGGATTCCACTTGGCAGGCGCATATTCCACAACGTCATAGCCCACAGCAATCACGAGATCAGCCTGTTCCATGACAATGTTCGGGAAATCCCTTTGCGGCATACCGATGCAGCCCATGAAATATTTTTCACAAGAGGGAATCACGCCCTTCGCCATCATGGTGCAGACCACGGGAATCTTGGACGAAGAGACAAATGATCGCAAAGCCTCGGAAGCGTGGTTACGCACAGCGGAATGGCCCACAAGAACCACCGGGCGCTTTGCATTCGCAAAGACCCCGCCCGCCGCAAGAATCGCATCGGTGCTAGCGTACACGGTGTTTTCGCGATGGTGCTTCAGCGGAGTCTGAGCGACCTCGCCATCCACTTCCATAGCGGCAATGTTGCACGGCAAGTCGATGTGGCATGCACCAGGCTTTTCCATTTCGGCATACTTGAAAGCAATACGAACAATTTCATTTACAGTATCCGGGCGGACAACCTGCTTACTGCGCTTGGTAATCGGCGTAAACATGTTCACCAAATCCAAATATTGATGGCTCGTCAAGTGCATACGTTCAGTACCCACCTGCCCCGTAATTGCAATCAGCGGAGCACCATCGGAATTCGCATCGGCAACGCCTGTCACAAGGTTTGTAGCGCCTGGACCAAGAGTCGAAAGACAGACACCCGCCTTACCCGTCAAACGTCCATAGACATCAGCCATGAAAGCAGCGCCCTGCTCGTGACGCACCGTAATGAACTTGATGGACGACTTCTTAATCGCTTCCATCAGTTCGAGAGTTTCTTCACCGGGGATTCCAAAAATGTACTTGACGCCTTCGCTTTCTAAGGACTTGATCAAAACTTCAGCAGTGTTCATAATTTTAAAAGTCTCCGCAATCGTTTTGCAAAAATCGTGCCAATAAGTGATTTTGCCGTAAAAAAGCCAAATTTTGAAAGAAACAGGACTCTAGAGAGCATTTTTTAGAGCAATTTGAGCATTTTAAATGATTTAAAGCTACCGATTATACAAATAATGGAATACGTCTTTACACAACATTTTCCGTAACAATTACAAGAAATGTAATAGACGGATTATAAAAATACGCGATTTTAAGCATTACAAGTCTTGGCACATTTTTTGCGACTAAATGAACATGGAATGTGTAGAGACTGAAGATACTTTTATCAAATCTATTTCGGCATTGTCGAAAGTGGAGTTCGAGCACCGCTGCAGGCGTTTGCATAACGTTCTTGACGAGAACGATCTTTCGTCGAGCATGGGAGGCAACCACAAGGGTACAGACCCCATCCCTCTCGTGATTACGGCTGAAGAATGGAAAACGCTAGAAACGGGCATTGCGCAAAGGGCAAGACTTTTCAATGCTCTCGCAAAAGACATTTATGGCGAACAAAGTCTTTGGAAAAAAGGAAAATTGCCCGCCGCGCTGCTGTTTGCGAACCCGGATTTTTTGCAGGTCGTCTGGAAAGTTAGGCCAGTTGGCGATGTTTTTGTGAACTTGACTTCGACCGATGTGGCAAGGCTCAAAGACGGATCATTCGTGGCTGTGTCGGACCATTTGCAAGTGCCCGAAGGCTTGGGACGTGCGCTGGAGAATCGCATTGGCGTGAGCCGAGCGTTCCCGGAACTATTCCGCAGCATGCAAACGGAACGGCTGGCGGGATTTTTCAAGAAACTGATGGATGGCCTAGACGCCATGCACAAGAACATAGGAGGTGAAGGTGAAACCAGCAAGGTGGTACTTTTGGCATCGAGTCCGGACAATCCGCGTCGCGCAGAAGATGCCGTAATAGCCCGTTACCTCGGGATCCCGCTTGTCGAAAACGACGACCTCGCGATTCGTAACATGCAGGTGTACATGAAGACGCTTATGGGACTCAAGAAGATTGGGACCATTTTCCGCCGAGTGGAAGACGGCATGTGCGACCCGCTGGAGTTGCGAATCGATAGCGGCGAAGGCGCCGTGGGCTTAATCAGCTCTGTGCGCGCAGGGAATGTCGCGATAGCGAACTTTCTCGGGACAGGAGTTCTGGAGACGCCCGTATTCAAGCCGTTTTTGCCGGAGATTTGCCGTGAGCTGTTGGGCGAAAAACTGCTGTTGCGCGATGTGGAAACGCTTTGGCTCGGTAACGCAGTTGATACGGAACGCGTGTTGGCAGAACCCGAAAAATGGATTTTCAAGAAAGCTTTCCGCGACGAAGGGAACTTCAAGGAGGCAGAACCCAAGACTTATGCGACCATGACGACAACGGCACAGCTCGCCCTGCTGCAAGCTGTCGAAAACGCGCCCGAGCAATGGGTCGCAGAAAAATCTATGGAGGTTTCAACAGTTTATGCTTACCGTGGCGAGTTCACTCCGGTGGTTTCGCTGATGCGATTCTTTGCAGTCAATACGGCAAAGGAAACTTCGGTGATGCCGGGTGGTCTCGGGATATTCAAGTTCGCGGATTCCAACGCCACAAATGATGCGAGCGCTTCAACGGTTTGTGCGAAGAACGAATACCTTGGAGAAAAAGACATCTGGGTGCTTTCGGAAAATCCTGTGGCGAACTTTTCTTTGCTCGCTCCAGCAAGTCAGGCGATTACGCCGTCGAGAGCTGGAGGCGATTTGCCTAGCCGTGCGGCCGAGAACTTGTTCCGGCTGGGGCGAGCATTGTCATCATCAAACATGATGGCCCGTATTGCAAGGGGCATCGCGGTAAGGCTTTCGGACGAATCCTGGATGGATATGCCGGAACTGCCGTGGATACTGAAGGCGGGGCTTACAGACGAATCGCAATCCAGACTCGCGCAAGATCCCGAAAACGCACTCCGTTACTTCATCTTGCGCAAGGACAACAAGAATGGCATGCAATGTGTGCTGACGGAAATTCGAGAACTCGGCATGCAATTGCGAGACCGCATCTCGGAGGATTTATGGCTTTATCTGAACGGATTTGGCATTGCAGAAATGCCGGCAGGCACAGGTGCAGCAGCTCTGTTGCCATACCTAAAGGAGGTTCTGTCGGACAGCGCTGCAGTGGCCGGGCTTGCCGCAGATTCCATGACGCGCGGCCACGAATGGCGCTTTTTGGAACTCGGTCGTGAAATCGAGTGCGCCATCCGCACCTTACAGCTGGTCAAGAGTCTGCTTTACACAGCCCCCACTGACGAGATGACAAACTTGCGCTTGTTACAAGCAGTTCTTGAAATCGGCGATGGGCTTATGACATACCACCGCCGCTATGGAGGCCGTTTGCAAGTTGTCCCCGTCATTGACTTGCTATTGTCGGACGAATCCAACCCGCGAAGCGTCGCCTACCAGGTGGCAAAATTGCGGAAAGCAGCAAAGCACTTGCCCGGAAACGACCAGAGCGAAGCGACATTCTCGCCGCTCGACCGTGAACTGATGCGTGTGCTCGCCGAACTCCGCCTCGCAAACATTGAACAACTTGCAGAAACTGTTGACAACAAAAGGGAGACCCTCATAAAACTCATAGATGCACAGATAAACTCTATTGAACGGATTGCAGAAATCGTGAACAGGCTCTACTTAAGCCACGCCCCACGCGCAGATGTTTTCCACGCGACAACCACGGATGTGTCGGAGGTTTAAGATGCCCATTTATCAAGTTGACCATGAGACCGTCTACGACTACCGACTCCCCGTTCTTTACAGCAACCACCTCGCCCATATGCTCCCACGAACTGTCAGCCGACAGCACTGGCTCAGCCACAGCATCGAAGTGGAGCCGAACCCGACAATTCAGCAGGAACGCATCGACATTTTCGGGAACAGGGTGTTGGCATTTAGCATCGAGCAGGAGCACACGCACTTTAGATTCAAAACGACGGGCATCGTGGATGTTCAAAATGACGAGCCGCCAAAGAAAGGTGAAACAATGAAATGGGAAGATGTCGCAAAACTTTTGGAACGCCCGACAAGCGACGAGACGCTAGACGCCGCGATGTACGCCTACGCCTCCCCTTTCGCCAAGTTTGACGAATCGGTCCGCAATTACGCGCTCGAAAGCTTTGAGCAGGGCCGCCCCATTTTTGACGCCGCCTACGAGCTGATGACGCGCATCTACACGGATTGCAAGTACACGCCGGGAGCCACGAGAATCGGGGCGCAGCCGCAAGAGATCTTGCGCGGACGAAAAGGCGTCTGCCAGGACTTTGCGCACCTGATGATAGGCTGTTTGCGCTCACTGTACTTGCCCTGCCGTTATGTGAGCGGCTACCTCCGCACACACCCATGCGAAGGGCAACCCAAACTCGTCGGAGCCGACGCGACCCACGCCTGGGTCAGCACCTACATTCCCGGCCACGGCTGGGTAGAACTGGACCCCACCAATAATGTGCTTGGAGGTGACGAGCACATCATACTCGCCTGGGGCAGAGACTTCGGAGATGTTAGCCCGTTAAAGGGCGTCATCACCGGAGGTGGCGAGCATACCTTGAAAGTGTCCGTGAACGTGGATACGAAGAGTTACTGAGGCCGCTTCGCGGCAGTTACTAGTTCCGAGTTACTAGAAATGTTTATATAGCAATCTCTAATAACTACCAACTATTAACTAGCAACTAGAAAAGCCCGAAGGGCGAAGTAACTAACACATAAAAGCATAAGGAAACAAAACATGCGATTTGGAAATTACGACACCGAAGGCTTTTACGACGAGCTTTGCTTACCTGACGGGACTCCCCGCCCGGCAGCAGAGCCGTTGTTTACGAAAATCAACGAGCTTCCCGAAGGAGAACTGCAACGCCGTCAAATCATTGCGGAATCTGCGTTTTACGATAACGGCATTACATTCGCGGTTTACGGCAACAAGGACGGCAAGGACAAAATCATCCCCTTTGACGTCATCCCGCGTATTGTAAGCGCAGCCGACTGGAAGCACCTCGAAGCAGGCCTCAAACAGCGTACAGAAGCACTGAACTGCTTTTTGACGGACATCTACAACGATCGCAAGATTTTGCGTGACAAGGTCGTCCCTGAAAGTCTCATCAACACCTGCACCGCATACAGAGCGCAGATGGAAGGCTTTGTGCCGCCCAAGGGAATCTGGGCGCACATTACCGGCACTGACCTTGTGCGCGATACCGACGGCACGTTCTACGTGCTTGAAGACAACATGCGTTGCCCGAGTGGCGTCTCGTACGTGTTGCAGAACCGCCAGATTCTCAAGAGGACATTCCCGCAGGTTTTCTCCAACTGCTCCATTCGCCCTGTAGACGAATACTGCACTCGTTTGCGCCACGCGCTGGAATACTTGGCAGATTCCACAGCATCGCCTAAAGTTGTGGTGTTGACTCCCGGCATCTACAATTCGGCGTACTACGAGCATTCCTATTTGGCACAGCAGATGGGCGTGGACCTCGTGACCGGCGACGACCTCGTCGTGCAGGACAAGAAGGTCTATGCACGTACGACGCGCGGCCTCAAGCAGGTTCACGTGATTTACCGCCGTGTCGATGATGAATTCTTGGACCCGAAAGTGTTCCGTCCGGATTCTTGCCTCGGCGTGTCCGGACTCATCGAAGCGTACAAGGCAGGTAACGTTGCGCTTGCGAATGCGCCCGGTTGCGGCGTCGCGGACGATAAAGCGATTTATACCTACGTGCCGCAGATTATCAAGTACTACCTCGGCGAAGAGGCGATTATCCCGAACGTGCCGACATTTGTCTGCGAGAACCCGAAGCACATGCAGCATGTATTGGATCACATCGAGAACATGGTCGTCAAGGCTGCTAGCGAATCCGGCGGCTACGGGATGCTCGTCGGTCCAAAATCGACGAAGGAGGAATGTGAAGCTTTCAAGAGCAAGATCATCGCAAATCCGCGTAACTACATCGCGCAGCCCATGATTTCGCTCAGCCGCGTACCATGCATTGTCGATGGCGGTTTCGAAGGTCGCCATGTGGACTTGCGCCCCTACATCGTGCAAGGGCGTGAGACCTACATTCTCCCTGGCGGTCTCACCCGTGTGGCGCTCCGCAAGGGGTCTATCGTGGTAAACAGTTCGCAGGGCGGTGGATGCAAGGACACCTGGGTCATTGCCGAAAACGAAAAGGCTCCAGAACTCGGACAAGCTAAACTCTGGATGGAACAACAACAGCAGCAACAGTAGACTGTAGGAAGTTAGAAGTAGGAAGTAGATTATGTTAAGTAGAGTCGCAAATTCCATTTATTGGCTCGCCCGCTATATAGAACGCGCCGAAAACGTCGCGCGAAGCATCGACGTGAACCTCCAGCTGCAACTGGATTTGCCCGGTGAAGAGCGCCCTTGGGAACCGGTGATTCAGATTGCCGGCAATGCCGATGACTTCTTCAAAAAATACGCGCACGTTTCCATCGAAAACGCGCTCATGTTCTTGACGTTCGATAAGGAAAATCCGAACAGCATCATTTCGTGCGTCGGGGCCGCCCGCGAAAACGCCCGCTGCGTCCGCGAAAGAATTTCTTCGGAGCTATGGATTGCCATCAACCAGTTCTATCTGAAACTGAACGATCCTGAAATGCCTAAAGAAGCGTTGGCAGGTCCGCACGCATTTTACAACAGCGTCAAGGAATTCAGTCAGCTCACCGCGGGCATCATTCAAGGCACGATGAACCACGATGTCGCTTGGAACTTCACGCATCTCGGCACATTGCTCGAACGCGCTGACCAGACTTCGCGAATTCTGGACGTCAAGTACTACATCTTGCTTCCGGACGTGAGCATGGTGGGCATGGCGCTCGATACCGTGCAGTGGAACGCCGTTCTCAAGAGCGTCGGTGCGTACGAAATGTTTCACCGTCGCAATTCGAATGTGACACCGCATAACGTCGCGGAATTTCTCCTGCTCTCCGAAGACTTTCCGCGTTCCTTGCGCTACTGCCTAGAAAAAGCAGAGCAATGCCTCAAGAACATCGCCTACCCTGTCAAGAGCAAGGCAGAATCCATCCGCCTCCTAGGAAAGTTGCGTTCCGACATTGCGTTCACCACCATCGAAGAAATCATCGATCAAGGGCTTCACGAACAAATTGAAAAAGTTCAGATTCGCTTGAACGAACTTGGCAACCAGATCTGGAAAGATTTCTTCTGCTAAAAAAATTCCATTACACTCAAATAAAATCACAATGGCGGGTTTCGGCTCGCCATTTCTTTTTGATAAAAAAACGCCGAACTTATGCTATATAACCAAAATCAATTTAAAAAGCAATCATTTAAATCATATAAAAAAAATACTTCTTTCATGCAAAAAAAAATTTTCTGAGCGTTTTCGCCCCACTCGTTTTTTAAAATTCTCAATTTTGACAACAGTCAATAAAATTTTTTGACAAATATTATCAAATGCAAGATAAACCACTATATATTCCATTATGAAGGTGTTGGTATGTTTGTTAATTCATTATGGGATGAGATATGCAAAATAAACACATAGTTTGGTTTCTTGCGTTTGCGAGCACATATTTTTGTAGTTGCACAGACGACAATGTCGCAGCTCCGTTTGACGACACACCTCAAATCAGCGAAAGTTCGTCATCTATTGGCCCCCAGGAAAATTCAAGCAACCTTCCTCCAGCACAATTTTTGTCTTCTTCTGTCGAATTTTCCGAAGTTTCAAGTTCACAGACCGCTCCTGTTCCAGGCTCATCTAGCGTAAACAACCTCAGCAGTTCTTCCTCGCCTATCGCACTTTCAAGTTCCGTCATTTCAGAGACGAGCAGTTCGACTACACCAGAGCAGCCAGCACTTTCCTCAAGCTCCACAGCAACATCAAATACATCGACAGCACAATCATCATCTAGCAGTCTTCAGGATTATGGCGATAACCACAAGCCTAAAGCAACATTCCTCCCGAAAGCAGGGTTCTACAAGAGTTTAACCATTGAACCGCCCACGCCTCAAAAAGGCGGCGAAATCCGTTGCACATTTGACGGTTCATTCCCGACAGCAAATTCCAAACAAATTACATCAGCCACCCCAATTACAGAAAACTCAGTTGTACGTTGTTCTGAATTTGTAAACGGCATGGCTGTGGATACCACGACACAGACGTACTTCATCAACGAAAGCGTTTCGATGCCGGTTATCGCACTCACCGTCAATCACCACGACATGTTCGACTCTACAGACGGTCTCTATGCAACAGGGAACCTCACTGGCGGCGGATTTGGCGGTGGCATGTGGGACATTGGCGGAGGTGGCAACATAACAGACAACAGCAATCCCAAATGTACAGAACCTTGCAAGGCCGCAAACTTCTGGAAAGACACGGAGCTTCCCGTACACGTGGAATACTTTGAAAAAGGAAGTTCTACCACTGAAAAGACTTGGGAAATTGATGCAGGCATTTCAATTATCGGGAACTGGAGCCGCTACAAGCCAAAGAAAAGCGTGGCCATAAAAATGGACAACGACACATACGGCGACAAAGTTATCAAATACTCTTTGTTCAAGACGCGCCCAGAAGCCAAGAAATTCAAAAGTTTCAACTTGCGCAACAACGGCAACCGTTTCTGGACGGATTACATCGGTGACGCCATGATGACATCACTCATGGAAGGCACGGAAGTCGATTACCAGCGCAGCCGCCAAGTCGTCGTGTTCTTCAATGGCGAATACTTCGGCATCCATGACATGCGTGAACGATTGAACAGACACTTTGTCGAAACAAACTACGGCATTGATTCAAAGTCCATCAACATGATCAAGATCGCCGGTACAAGCTACGAAGCAAGCGGTACAAACGGAGCTTCAACTAGCGATTACCAGCAACTTGTAAACAGCATTTCTAGTGCAAATTTTGCAGGCGAAAACAACGCTCAGTACGAACAGATTAAGAGCAAGCTCAATGTCAACAGTTTTGCCCAGTACATGTTCGCCGAAATGTACTACCACAACGGTGACTGGCCAAACAACAATATTCGCGCCTGGGGCGGCAACGGACACCCGTTCAAATTCGTCGCATTCGACACAGATCACGGCTTTGGTTTTACACCGGGCATTAGCGGTTTCGATGTTCAAAATCAGAATATGTTTGACTGGGTTCTCGGTTCAAAATCAAGCAATCAAGGCGGAAACGGTGGCATGTGGGGCGGTTTCGGCGGCTTTGGCGGCGGCAGCTCCGTTGACAGCAGGTCTCCAGGCGGCATGCTCAAGAAGCTCCTTGAAAATCCTGATTTCAAGCGCATGTTCATCAACAACGCCTGCATCCTCCTCAACAGCTACTTGACTTACGAAAAGGTGCAGAGCACTGTGCAGTCCATGATGGCAACCATACCATCTTCGGAACAGCAGCGCGACGAAAAACGCTGGCCGCGCAATCAGAGCAATTTCAAGTGGGATCCGACAGGCAATACACTTATATCCTACGCCAAGAATCGCGGCGAAACGCTCAAGAAAGAAATGGCTGAACGCTTTGACCTTGAGAACGAAGTTTCCGTGACGATCGGCGTCAGCGGAAACGGCAGCGTACAGGTGGACGGCATGAAACTTCCGAGCAACAATTATCAGTGCAAGTTCTTCAGCAACAACGAGCTTCAATTGACAGCTGCGGCAAGCGCCGGTGCAGTATTCACGGGATGGTCTGACGGTTCAACAGAAAACCCTCACAAGGTTACGCCCACCGCAGGTATGACAATTACGGCTGTGTTCAAGTAAGATATCACACAATCCACATCCTCCTCCCTGCGAACAAGCGTCGCGGGGATTTTTTATATTGAGAACATGTCCAGAGCCGCCAAAAGACGCAGAAAACTCATGATGATGGAAAGTCAACCTCTCCCACCGTCCGAAGTGAAGTCAACTATTTCTAAAAAAAATTCATTCAAAAAAAAGACGCTAATTACTTTATCCATATTAGAAGTATGTTTCATTGCAACATTTTTCCTTCTAAGAGCAAAAACACATTCGTTTAATCTCGGCTATATCATCGATGATGCATTTTTAGACAAACTTGCCGAGCGTGAGTTATACAGAACATTGCTTAGAATTTCACTAGCCTTCTGTGTAAGCTTTGGAATGGGCATCATTTTACACTTCTTTAAAGTATTGCCAATAAAAAAAAACAACAAAGTGCCATCTACAAAAAATTTTATTACTGAATTATTTCTCCTAGTCTTACTTGCCATTCTCGTTTCTATTCCGCAAGTTATTGAACTCCATGCAAGGTTCACAAAAAAGCCAATACTTCAAAAAGAAATCCTTATTGATAAAGATACTTGGACAACAAAATCAGGGATGCATTACGACCTTATATTCAGTAGCAAATCGAACATAACGGTCAGCAAACGCACTTATTTAGCAACGAATATTGGAACTGAATTTTACACAGTTTACCAAGGGTCATTTCTTATAGATTATTTCCCGACGGATAGATATTTTCTCAAGAAAGATTAGAGAACTAGGCTTGAACTATATACAGACTTATTCAGCAAGGGATTTTGATTAGAAACACCGAAATACAATCGATACGGTCATATCATTTGGGGAAGTAAAAAGCAATATTTTAAAGATATTGAATAACTATATTAAGCACATATCCCCCAAACAACAAAAATCTGCGTAGCTTACAGCTGCGTAGATTTTTTTATGGAATGGAAAGGGGTTCGGGATGGCCAGATGGCCAAAACACTCACTTCGTTTCGCGTTTTGCCCTCCGGGCGCTCCGTCATTCCGACGCCGAAGGCGGAGGAATCCAGTCAAGATTTCATTCGCGAAAAAACATTTTCATCGGGGTAGCCAGATTGTTCTTGCCGCTATTCGGCTACGCCGAGCGGCGCGAACCCTACGGGCTACGTCTTACGACGTAGCGCAAAATTCTCCATACGATTTCTCTCCGTTTAATCATTGGCGAATTTTGTGGCAGCGCCGGCTTCGGTTTCGCTGCGCTACCCTACTTTGCACATCGGGGTAGCCAGATTGCCAAAACACTCACTTCGTTTTTATGCTAGGGGTAGCCAGATTGGCGGCGCCGGCTTCGGTTTCGCTTCGCTCACTTCCCGGCTTGCCCTTCGGGCTTCACCTTCGGTGAAGCTGATCTGGCTACCTAAGATACGAAAAAAGGACCCACAAGGGGTCCTTTTTCGTATCGGGGTAGCCAGATTCGAACTGACGACATTCTGCTCCCAAAGCAGACGCTCTACCAGGCTGAGCTACACCCCGAAGTGCTCCAAATATAGCAAAGATTAACAGAAAATTGAGTCTATTTACAAAAAAAATTTATCTATAATAAAATTTTTCACAAAAACTTCACTTTTGTGCACTGAAAATATTGACAATTGCTCAGTTGTGCATTATATTTATATTGTATATATTCCAGCATCCTTTATGACGAGAGGCAAACCATGGAAAACAATAACGAAAAACGCAAAGAGATGACCGCAAGGCAAGAAGAAATCTACGAATACATCAAGAAGTATTCTAAAGAAAATCACATGCCGCCAACAGTCCGCGAAATCGGCAACCACTTCGACATTTCTTCCACGAACGGCGTACGTTCCATTCTCGCCGCCCTCATCAAGAAAGGCTACATCAACCGCTCTCCGCGCCTCAGCCGCGGCATCGAAATCTTGAGCGACGACAAAGAATCCAGCAAGGAAGTCGCAAACAACACTATCGAGATTCCTATCGTCGGTCGCGTTGCCGCCGGTACGCCGATTCTCGCCGTGCAGAACCTCGAAGGCACAGTCACAATCGACAGAGACTTTCTCGCTTGCCGTAGCGACGTCTTTGCGCTTCGCGTCAAAGGCGATTCCATGATCAATGCAGGCATTTTCGATGGAGACCTGATTTTTGCACGTCAGCAAAAGACCGCCGACCTTGGCGAAATCGTCGTTGCACAAATCGATAACGAAGCGACGGTCAAGTACTACCACCCGAGCGCAGACCATGTGGAACTACGCCCGGCCAACCCGAAGTACAAGCCAATCATTGTGAACAACAAAAAAGACTTCTCCATTGCAGGCCGCGTCATCGGCGTCATGAGAAAAGTCAACTAATTTATCTACAACACTTTACTGGATCCATCGTCGTTTCACATCCTCTGGATGACGAATTGATGCGAACAGTAAACAACAAAAACCGAGGTTCAACGCCTCGGCTTTTTTTTCGTTCGTATAATTTAATGGATGCGACTCTCGCCTATCGAGGTTGTCCGTCGCTACGTTCCAGGACGACATTAATCGTCGAAATCGGCGAGTTCTTCTTCAGCTTCCTTGAGGTCAGCTGCGTCCGGTCCTTCGATATCGTCGTCCTCCACTTCATCCAAAGAGTCTCCACCCATGGCGCCCAGCTGGTATTCCACCTTGCGGGCTTCCTTGGACTGGCCCAAGTGCAAAATAGCGGCACATTCTTCGCAGTAACCGAGGTGCTTATCGACCCAAAATTCCGGAGAAACAAGGTTCTTGTTGCAACGAGTGCAAATCTGCGTTGCAGCTTCGCGCGTGAACGCAGCGTTCTGTTCTTCGAGTTCCTTCAAGATGCGTTCCGTCAGTTCTTCCTGAGTTTCTTCAGCAAGAGAGATCTTGTGGCGGATAGCGGAAGTCGGCTTCTTTTCGAGGTTCTTCATTTCAGAAGTCACCTTCTTCTTGTTGGCGCGTTCTTCCTGCTCATCAATTTCTACAAACATAATGAACTTGCAAGGCTTCTTACCGCCTTCAAGCAAAACAGCATACGGATAATCAGATTTCACAGCGGACTTTTTGGGTTCAGACTTTTCAACAACTTCAGCTTTTTCAAGAACTTTTTCAGGAGCCTTTTCTACAGTCTCCTTAACCGGTTCCTTTTCGATTTTCTTTTCGACTTCCTTTACAACTTCTTTTTCGACAACCTTTTTCGGAGCTACTGGAGCCTTAGCCTCGACTGCCGGTTCAACCTTCTTTTCGGGAGCTGGTTTCTTGGATGTTTCGGCAACAGCCTTTGCCGGAGCTGCCTTTGCTGGAGCCTTCGTCGGGGCGGCCTTCACCACTTTTGCGGGTTCCTTCTTTGCCGGAACATCCTTCTTTGCGACAGGCTTTTTGGCCGAAGCAGCCGGGGCAGCCTTTGCAGGAGCCTTCGCCGGCGCAGCCTTCTTTGCCGGAGCCGGAGCGGCCTTTGCTACAGGCTTTTTGGCCGGGGCGGCCTTTGCAGGAGCCTTGGCAGGGGCTGCCTTCTTAGCCGGTGCCGGAGCAGCCTTTGCTACAGGCTTTTTGGCCGGAGCGGCCTTTGCCGCTTTCTTTTCAGAAGTACTAGCCTTTGCAGGCGCTTTTGATGTCGCTTTTTTTGAACTCATATTTACTTCTTTTCCACAATTTTAATGTTTAAAATCGGATCGTTCAGGTCAATACGGCAGACAACATCATGTCCTTCGATAACCTTACCAAATACGGTATGATGGCCGTCCAAATGCGGCTGCGGGAGATGAGTGATGAAGAACTGAGAGCCGCCAGTATTCGGACCCTTGTTCGCCATAGAAATCACACCAGTCTCATGCTTAAGATCGTTTTTTTCATCGTCGATAGTGTAACCGGGACCGCCCGTTCCATCGCCATTCGGGTCGCCGCCCTGGATCATGAATCCTGGAACAACGCGGTGAAACACAAGACCGTTGTAGAACCCCTGATTCGCAAGTTCAACAAAGTTCGCTACGGTATTCGGAGCGGCCTTGAAGTTCAAGTCCACCACGATTTTCCCCTCATGGGTTGTAATTTCGGCAAGAATCTGGGAAACACCCGTATAATCCTTGTTAAAAACTTTTCCCGCAGCAAAAGCATTTGCGGCAAGGCACAAGGCACTGCAAATAATGAGTTTTCTAAACAAAACTTAACTTCCGTCGTTATACCGTTCTAAAAGAACAAATTGTTAAACAAGAATATAGTTTTTTTTTAAAGGGTTCACAGCGAATTACAATAAACAGGCACAAGATTTCTATATTTATGCAAAAACTCTTCAACATCTTAATATGCCGCAAAACAACAATATCCGTAATTTTAGCATTATCGCCCACATCGATCACGGCAAATCCACCTTGGCCGACAGAATGATTGAACTGACCAAGACTGTCTCCAAAAACGAAATGATGAACCAGCTCCTGGACGACATGGATCTGGAACGCGAACGCGGCATTACCATCAAGGCTCACGCCATCCGCATGGTCTACGAAAAAGATGGCGAAGAATACATTTTAAACATGATCGATACGCCGGGGCACGTGGACTTCACTTACGAAGTCAGCCGTTCCCTCGCCGCATGCGAAGGTGCAATCCTCGTGGTGGATGCAAGCCAGGGCATCGAAGCCCAGACGCTTTCGAACCTCTACCTTGCGATTGAAAACGACCTCACGATCATCCCGGTTTTGAACAAAGTAGACCTTCCGGGTGCACAGCCCGATCACGTGGCGCAGCTCGTCGGCGACCTACTCGGCTACGACCCGGACAAAATCCCGCGCATTTCCGCCAAGACGGGCCTCAACGTGGAACAGGTACTCGACAAGATTGTCGATGAAATCCCGGCCCCCAAGGGCGATTCCGGCAAGCCGCTCAAGGCCCTCATCTTTGACTCCGTTTACGATTCCTACCGTGGCGTCATCAACTACATCCGCATCGTCGAAGGCACACTCAAGGCGGGCATGAAAATCCGCATGATGAAGACGGGCGGCGAATATGTAGTCACGGAAGTCGGTAC
This sequence comes from Fibrobacter sp. UWB4, assembly GCF_002210345.1. Taxonomy (NCBI): domain Bacteria; kingdom Pseudomonadati; phylum Fibrobacterota; class Fibrobacteria; order Fibrobacterales; family Fibrobacteraceae; genus Fibrobacter; species Fibrobacter sp. UWB4. The sequence goes on from NZ_MWQI01000008.1 coordinate 45,998, forward strand.
ATTCAGCATGCGCCGCGACCCGCGCCCGGAACTCACCGAAGGCATGGTCGGCTACGTGCTCGCCAACGTGAAGACGATTAGCGACGTGAAGATCGGCGATACGCTTACCGATGCCGCTAATCCGGCCGAAGAACCGCTCCCGGGCTACAAGGACGTGCTCCCGATGATCTACTCGGGTATCTACCCCATCGACCCGGAAGACTACAAGGACTTGCGCGAAGCCCTTGAAAAGCTCCGCCTCAACGACTCCGCCCTCTGCTGGGAACCGGAAACTTCCGAAGCGCTCGGCTTTGGCTTCCGCACGGGCTTCCTCGGACTTTTGCACATGGAAATCGTGCAGGAACGATTGGACCGCGAATTCAACGTGGACATCATCACAACTGTGCCGAACGTGGAATATCATGTTTACATGAGCGATGGCTCCATGGTGAAAATCGAAAGCCCGTCCAAGCTCCCCGACGCTAGCCGCTACGACTACATCGAAGAGCCATACGTGAAGGCTCAGATCTTTACGCCGAAAGAATACGTCGGCGCCATGATGACACTTTGCGAAGAAAAGCGCGGCACGTTCGAAACGATGGAATACATCGACGAAACGAAGGTCATCCTCAAGTACGACCTCCCGCTTGCCGAAATCATGTTCGACTTCTACGACCGCCTCAAATCCTTAAGCCGCGGTTACGCAGGTCTCGACTACACGCCGAGCGAATACAAGCGCAACAACCTCGTCAAGCTCGACATTCTCTTGAACGGTGACCCGGTCGACGCCTTCTCCGTGATTATCCACCGCGACAAGGCCAACACCTACGCTAACGCCATCTGCGTAAAGCTCAAGGACCTCATTCCGCGCCAACAGTTCGACGTGGCCATCCAGGGGGCAATCGGCGGAAAGATCATCAGCCGCTCCACCGTGAAGGCTGTGCGCAAGGACGTGCTTGCCAAGTGCTACGGCGGTGACATCACCCGCAAGCGTAAGCTACTCGAAAAGCAGAAGGAAGGTAAGAAGCGCATGAAGAGCATCGGCTCTGTCGAAGTGCCGCAGAAGGCGTTCCTCGCAGTCCTCTCGCTCAGCGACGATTCCACCGGCGGCAACGACTAATCGCAATTCGAACCATGTCAGCACTCGATCGTAAAGTCAAGTCACTGCAACGACGCCATTCCAGGGCGCACGTGTTCTTTCTCGTCTTTATCCTCGGTGTTGTACTCGCCGCCATGATTGCAGTACGCTACTACATCATGGAACCCGTCCGAGTCCTGGACAATTCTCTCTATCCAAAATTCAAGAAGAACAGCATTTTGTGGATGTGCAAGCTTCCAAGCTGCACTGAAAAAATTGCAGATGGAGACTTTGTCTGGGGAATCATGCGGAACCAGGACAACATGGTGCGCAGGGTTTTGGGCATTCCAGGCGATTCGATCACGATTACAAACAACGGCAAAGTCTATACACCTCATCGCAATTTTAAGTGGAGAGGAGAAGATGCCTTTATCGAAACGCGAAGCATCTACGTTCCGCGCAAGGGAGACACGCTCCGATTCGACCAGTTAAACGATGTAGAACAAGACTACCTGATTTCGCTCATGCACGAGCAGAACGAAAAAATCTATGTCAAGTCGAGTCTCTGGCAAGGCAATCGAGAAATGCCCATAGAGCGCATCGGTTCCACCAAACTTGGAAACCGCCTTGTTAGTTTACAGGAAATCGACTACATGCCATGGCAAGATCGATTCCTCGTAGAACTGCAAATATTCCTTGCAGAACCGGGCAACACGCCCATCCACATCAAGCGCGAACTCTTCAGCGCCACAGATTCGTCCAAGATTTCTTATTACGTTGTACCAGAAGATTGCTACTACCTCGTTTGCGAAAAGGCAAGCCACTGCGCGGATTCAAGAGAAATCGGATTCTTTACAAAAAACCGCCTTCTCGGCCGAGCAAACAAAGTCGCCAATAAAATTCAATCGCAAATCGACAACCGTATTTTAAATTTCCAGAAATCGATTCAGCAGCAAATAAAGAAAAACAAGAAAAAAACGAACAAGAAAAAGCAATAAGTTACCAAAACTTAAAAAATCTAAATTTCCAGAAAACAGCCAAGCGCAACAAATTTAAAAATCTCAACAATTTATTCATTTGTCTTAACATTCCATTCCAAGATTTTTTTACGCTTTGGTAATTTAGAATCCTATTTTAAGAAAAGCAGAAGAAAGCCGAATTTTGCAACCAACCGTTTGCAAGAACACAAAAATAAAAGCATTGCGTATTAAAAGCAAAAACGCACCCGAGCCGGGTGCGTTTTGCAAATCCTCATTAGAAGTCCGCGCGTCTCGCACTACATCAAGCGCGCGTTCCACTAATTAGTCGAGCGTGTGGACCAAGAGACCGTCGCGGAGCTTCGGTTCAAACCACGTGCTCTTCGGCGGCATGATTTCGCCAGCATCGGCAATGCTCATGAGCTGATCGAGAGTGGTCGGGTACATGGCAAAGGCGCAAGCGCATTCACCACTATCGACGCGCTTCACAAGTTCGCCAAGACCACGGATGCCACCGACAAAGTCGATGCGCTTGGAAGTACGCGGATCGTCAATATCGAAAAGCGGCTTCAAGATGAGCTTCTGGAGGAGAGCCACATCGAGGCCATCGACCGGGCCAAGATTCTTGAGGAACTTGTCCTTGAACGTGCAAGCATACCACTTGCCGCCCATGTAGAAGTTCACCTGGTTCTGCTTGGCCGGGCTCTGCATGCTCGGCAATTCTTCGATGTCGAACACAAGCTTCATTTCTTCCATGAGCTGTTCCGGCGTACGGCCGTTCAAGTCCTTAAGCACGCGGTTGTAGTCCAAAATCTTGAGCTGGGTGCTCGGGAAGAGGATAGCGAGGTAACGGTTGTATTCTTCGTCGCCCGTGTTCTTCGGATTCTGTTCGGCGCGATAGCTGGCAGCGCGAGCGCCAGCAGCACTGCGGTGGTGACCGTCAGCGATGTAGCTCACCGGAATTTCTTCGAAGGACTTGCGGATAGCTTCGATTTCAGCGTCATCGTCGATGACCCAAACCGTGTGGCCAAAGCCGTCGCCCTTGCTCACGAAGTCGTAAACAGGCTTGCGCTTCGTCACGGCACCGAAGATATCAAACTGGCCGTTGTCGCGGTAAGTGAGGAACACCGGACCCGTATTGGCGTTCGTAGCAAGCACATGGCGCAAACGGTCTTCTTCCTTGTCAGCGCGGGTAAGTTCGTGCTTCTTGATGGTGCCGTTGAAGTAGTCAGCAGCCGGAACGCAGCACACAAGACCGTACTGTTCGCGACCGTTCATCGTCTGGCGATAAACGTAGAGGCACGGCTTCGGGTCGAAAGCGATCACGCCGTCTTCGATCATCTTGTCGAGATTTTCACGAGCGTGGGCATAAACCTTCGGATCGTAAGCATCGACAGAATCCGGAAGTTCGAGTTCGGCACGCGTCACGCGCAAGTAGGAGTGCGGAAGGCCCTCAGCCATAGCCTTGGCTTCGGCGCGATTCATCACGTCGTAAGGGAGCGCAGAGATAGTCTCAGCTTCAGCCGGGTTCACCGGACGCAAAGCCTTGAACGGATAGATGTGCATCATAGGTTTCTTTCCTTTGTGTGCTTCTTTGATTAAAACTTCGTCTTCGGCAATCAAGTTATGGATATAACCCGTCTTTGCCTCAATCCATTTTTTCTTTCTGTAACTTACGATGAAATAAGCTAGAAAAAAGAAGATGGCGCCGCCAATAGCAGCGACAATTGTAATGCCAATCATGAACGCCAACAGGTGGTCCGCAGCATCATTCCACAAATGCCCGATCACCGTCGTGAAATTCTTGAACGATAGCCCCTGGAATTCTTCCAAAAAGTCAAACTTAATCGCCGCCGGATGGACAATCTTGCACCCGAGCATGTAGCCCGTCGGGTAGAAAAATCCGAACTGAGTCAGCGGGTTTGCCACAAACGACGAGACAATCCCCGGAACCTTCGGAAGGCGGAACAACGCACAGAACGCAACCGTCAAAATAATGGCGACACCAATCGTCGGCCAAATACCAATAAAGACGCCCGCCGCCACAGACCACGCCACACGCATGGCATCCTGACGCCTCGGGAACATCCTATTGTAATAAATACGGCTTAAGCGTTTGTACTTCGATTCGTTCCTTCTCAATTTAACCATATCACCTCTTAAATAACCGAGCCAAAGATAGTAAAAGTAGGAAGTAAGCAGTAGACAGTAGGAAGGGGGAAGCCTCCCCCTGATTGCAGCCTTGCCCTATTGTCATGCCCGCCACCGAGCGGGCACCTCCTTCTAGGGCAAGTCTTCCATCACCCCTACGCCTAGGGACTACGCCCCTAAGACCCCATGAACAAGTTTTAAACACATTTTCTAAATTTCCGCCCATGAAACACTTGATTTCGAAAGAAGGCTTTGAAAAATTCAAGGCAGAATGGGAACATCTCAAATACGTCGAACGCCCGGCAATGATCAACCAGGTACAAGCCGCCGCTGCCGAAGGCGACCGCAGCGAAAACGCCGCCTACACTTACGGACGCATGCGCGTACGCGAAATTGACCGCCGCCTGCGTGAACTAGACCGCATTCTGGATGGCGCACAGATTGTCGAAAACGCCGCCACCAAGGACGGATCCATTCGCTTTGGCGCTACCGTCAAGATGCTCGACAAGAAGACCAAACGCGAAAAGGTTTACAGCATCGTCGGAGACAAGGAAATCGACCCGCTCCAGGGCCGCATCAGCATGAAGTCCCCCATCGGCGAAGCCTTGCAAGGCAAAAAAGCCGGCGACACCGTCGAAGTCCAAGCCCCCCGCGGAAAGATTACGTACGAAATTCTAGAAGTTAATTATTGAACATGTCATGCCCGCCACCGAGCGGGCACCTCCATTTCATTAAAAGAGAAGGAGATTCCCGCTGGAGTTTATCCCGGACTCTGTTCCGGGGCGGGAATGACAACTCAGCTTCTAAGCATCAACCACTTCCTACCGCCTACTTCCTACTGTCTACTAAACTATGTTCATCGATACTCATTGTCATATAGACTCTTACGAGCGCCATGCGGGCGAATCCTTTGACGCACTTCTAGAGCGTTTCCAGAGCGCCAGTTTCACGACCGAACGCAGCACAGCCAAGGAAAAGGCGGCAGCCTCCAAGATTGCACAGCCCGAAGCATTCATTCACGTTGCCTGCGACCCGGCCGACTTCGACCGCGCCCGAGAACTCAGCGAAAAATATCCGTTCGTCTACACTGCATACGGCATCCATCCCGAGTACGTCGAAACAGAGACCGCCGAAGATGAAGCACGAATGATGGAATTTTTGAAGCACCCGAAGTGCGTTGCCTGCGGTGAATTCGGCCTTGATTACCATTACGGTGCCGAAACAAAGGCCGCCCAAGTCAAGCTTTTCGAACGCCATTTGCAGCTCGGCATCGAAAGCGGCAAGCCTCTCGTACTCCACCTGCGTGAAGCCGATAACGACGCCCTCGCCGTGCTCCACTCTGCGAGCCTCCACGACCGCAACATCCATGTCCATTGCTTTACAGGTACACCAGAATTCGTCGAGCAGCTTCTTCAGCTAGACGCAAACATCTTCGTCGGATTCACGGGAATCGTCACGTTCAACAACGCGCAAAACGTCCGGGATGCAGCAGCGCTCGTACCGCTCGACCAGATGCTTTTGGAGACCGACGCCCCTTACATGGCGCCCGTCCCCTTCCGCGGCAAGCCCTGCCATTCCGGCTACATCCCGTTTATTGCCGACAAGCTCGCCGAAATAAAAAACGTGACGGTAGAAGAACTCTACCATCACTGTCGTGAAAATACGAAAAAATGCTATAGAATCTGAATAACTTTATTTGTCATGCCCGCCTCCGAGCGGGCATTTCCCAAGACTATAAAAAGGAGATTCCCGGTCATCCCCGTCAAGCGAGGACAAGCGCCGGGAATGACAACGAAGCCGAGAGTAGCGCGAAAGCATACTTTCGCATTACCGAGGCGATCAAATCAAGCCCCGTTAGGGGAATGACAAAGGAGTCGAGTGATGCAGAAACATGCTTGCATGTTTCTATATCCGAGGCGATCAAGTCAAGCCCCGTTAGGGGAATGACAAAGGCATTTATGCTTTAACGGCTTCCGGTTCTGTTTCGAAGCTGGATCCCTGCGCCGGAACATTATAATGTTCCTTCATGTACTCTAGCGCTTTATCTGTATTGAGCGGCCTGCTAAAGTAGTACCCCTGAATCAAGTGGCAGCCTTCGCGATACAAGAAGTCGAGCTGTTCCTTCGTTTCAACGCCTTCGGCGATGAGGTCCAAGTTCAATGACCTCGCAATGCCAATCACCATGCGTGCAAACGAAGCATCTTCTTCATTATCCGCCACGTGATCCACAAAGTACTTGTCCATCTTGAGCGTATGCACCGGATAACGCTTCAAGTAAGATAGCGAGCTGTAACCCGTGCCAAAGTCATCAATCGAAATCTGGATGCCCATGTTCGAAAGCGCACGCATGATTTCAATCGTCTTGTCAGCCTCGCACATAGCCGTGTATTCAGTGATTTCAAGCTTCAAGTTGCGCGGATTCAAGTTCGTCTCCGTCAGCACGCGACGCACATCATCGACCATGGAATCCATCGAGAACTGCTTAGCCGAGAAGTTCACCGCCACCTGGATATCCTTGTAGCCCATATCGACCCATTGCTTGGTCTGCCTACAGGCCATGCGCAAAATAAGTGCACCCATAGGCACAATGAGGCCGGTTTCTTCGGCAATCGGGATAAATTCAGCCGGCGAAATAATGCCTCGTTCCGACTGATTCCAGCGCACAAGCGCTTCAAAGCCCACAATCTTGTTGCCCGCCTGGATATCGACAATCGGCTGGTACATCAGCACAAATTCTTGGGCCTGGATTGCCCTGCGAATTTCAAATTCGAGCTTGTAAAGCTTCATCGCCTTTTCGCGAATGCCGCCGCTAAAGAACTGGATACCGCCATGGTTAATGCCCTTCTTCATATCGCGAAGGCTCGCGTTTGCATTGGCAAGAATGTCCTCGACGCAATCGACATCCTGGTTTACGACAATCGACATCGAAACGCTGATGTAAAGGTCTTTGCCTTCCAGCGCAATCGGAGATTTTACCTTGTTATGAATATTACGTACAAGCGGTATCAAATCATCATTCGGATCGCGGCTCTGGATGTTATGCAAAATGACCGCAAAAACATCAGGTCCAATACGAGCCACGCAGTCATCCGGGCGGGCAACAGACTTTAAACGGTCGGCAATCGTGCGGAGGACATTATCACCGATATTGATGGAATAAGAAGCATTGATAGCGCCAAAGCTATCGACATCCAAAAGCGCTACGGCAAAAACATAACCCGGGCGCTTCGCTGCGATATCCACATCGGTCTTAAGCTTTTCCAAGAAATACTTGCGATTGAAGATGCCCGTGAGCGCATCCTGGTAAACGTAATTATAGCGTTCACGTTCCGCAGACTTGCGATCGACAGATTCAGTCAGGGAACCGATTACGCGAATCGGGCGACCCATTTCATTGCTCTGGACACGGCCGCTAATCACGAGCTTTGCATTTTTCTTGGAAGCATCCAGCAACGTCAGATTGCACGAGAACGTACCTGAGGTCTGCAAAGCGGCATTGAGCTGTTCACGGAAAGCATTCCAGTCGCTTTCGATCACCCTGTTTTTTAGAGGTTCAAAAGAATCTTCAAGGTTCGCACTTTCAGCAGCAAGCAACTTCGCTATGCGGTTAGACCAGTAAACCTTCCCGGACGCCACATCAAATGTCCAGAATCCATCAGACGACACATCGATCATCATCTGGAAGAGTTCATCTTTTTCAAGAAGATCCTTCTTAAGATCGCGAATCGGCTCTACGACCTTCGGTTCAGGGATTTCAACATCGTTGCGGATCTTCCGACCATCTTTTGGAAACTTGTAGAAAAGAGCAACATACGCCAAAAAAACTATCGCCAAAAAGTACGGTATGAAATTATAGACGTGCTCAGTAAAATTCAGAATATCGGGAATCGATTCTGCAAATAGGAAACACGCTAACAATAGCGAAAAACGCAACACCACATGTTCATCAAAAAGTCTCATGTCAACCCAATCTTTTATTTACACCTAAAATAGGTAGAATATTTCAAAACGGAACACCATGGAAGAATTTAGTAATGATTTCTTTACTCCAATTCCTAGTATTCCAATTTGGAATATTTATCGTGTTAATTAACATGGATACTTACATTTGAAATTTTGCAGGTATCCACATCAACTATAATTGAATATAGGCTTAAAATATCGAAAAAGCTCATTATAGATAAAATATTTTTCAACATTTGGATAAATTATTTTTTACCATTTATCAACACCGTTAAATACTGCGTTTTGTGAGGGGCATCACTCTTTTTCGTATCGCAAGATGATCCAAATTGTTCCAAAAAATTGGAAAAAAGATACATCCCCGACAATCATTTTCCTAAAATTTTATGATCAAAAAAATGGCCCAGGCACCCCTACCCCGCGGCAAAATGTAAACAAGCAACATTCCGTAATGTAAAAACAAGCAAACATTCAAAGCAAAAAAGAACACTTGGTATCAACCAAGCGTTCTTTAATTCCTATGCAATTAGCATTTGGGAAAGGAGGGGCCGTGAGCGAAAAACGCCTCGTATTAACGAGGCGTGATTGCGAGAGAATCCGCCAGCCTGCATATTTCATCCAGATTCTAGCGGATTCGGTCTAATGTTTTGGAGGGCGGAGCCTTCCCTAGTCTAAAGCGATGCCTTGCGTTAAGCAAGGCATTGCATCCGTGAGCAAAAAGCGACCGGTATTAACCGGTCGCGATTGCGAGAGCGAGGCGATATCACATTGTATTGAATGCGATAGAGCCGAGCGGTCTTATTAAACAGCGCCCTGCCACTTCATGGCATCGGCAACCTTGAGGAAGCCAGCGATGTTTGCACCCATGACGAGGTTGCCCTTCTGGCCGTACTTGACAGCAGCAGAGGAAGCAGCGGCGTAGATGCTCTTCATGATGCCTTCGAGCTTCTTATCGACTTCTTCGAAGGTCCAAGAGAGACGTTCGGAGTTCTGAGACATTTCGAGGCCGGAGGTAGCAACGCCACCAGCGTTAGCAGCCTTGGCAGGTCCAAAGAGAACGCCAGCCTTCTGGAAGGCTTCGATAGCTTCCGGAGTAGACGGCATGTTAGCACCTTCAGCAACAGCCTTCACGCCGTTAGCGATAAGAGCCTTTGCACCTTCGAGGTCGAGTTCGTTCTGAGTTGCGCACGGAAGAGCGATGTCGCACTTGACCGTCCAAACGCCCTTAGAACCTTCGTGGTATTCAGAACCCGGAACGAGCTTAGCGTATTCGCTGATACGAGCGCGCTTGTTGTTCTTAAGGTCGAGAACGACGTCGAGGTTGATGCCGTTCGGGTCGTAGATGTAGCCGTTGGAGTCAGAAACGGTAACAACCTTAGCACCGAGCTGCGTTGCCTTCTGGCAAGCGAACTGAGCAACGTTACCAGAACCGGAGATCACGACAGTCTTGCCTTCGAAGGAGTCATTAGCGAGGTCCTTGAGCATTTCGCGAGTGAAGTAGCAGAGGCCGTAACCGGTAGCTTCGGTACGAGCGAGAGAACCACCGTAGGAGAGGCCCTTACCCGTGAGAACGCCGACGAATTCGTTGCGGATGCGCTTGTACTGACCGAACATGTAACCGATTTCGCGAGCGCCAGTACCCTGGTCACCAGCCGGAACGTCCGTGTCGGCACCGACGTGCTTGCAGAGTTCAGTCATGAAAGACTGGCAGAAGCGCATCACTTCGTTGTCGCTCTTACCCTTAGGATCGAAGTCGGAACCGCCCTTGCCGCCGCCCATGGGGAGCGTGGTCAAGCTGTTCTTGAAGATCTGTTCGAAGCCGAGGAACTTGAGCATGGAAAGAGTAACTTCGTTACGGAGACGGATACCGCCCTTGTAAGGACCGATAGCGGAGTTGAACTGCACGCGGTAGCCACGGTTCACCTGAACGTTACCCTTGTCATCGAGCCAAGGTACGCGGAAGGTGATCACGCGTTCCGGTTCAACGAGGCGGTCGATCACGCCGTTAGTTTCCCAAGACTTGTCCTGTTCGAGGACGGGGTCGAGGGATTCGAGGAATTCGCGGACAGCCTGGTGGAAGAGGGCCTGGTCCGGATCACGGGCGACGACCTTTTCATAAACCTTCTGAAGGTAAGCATTCTTAATTGCCATTTTTTATATCTCCGTTGAGAATTTTGATTGTTAATGTTTTAACGCTTGTAAAGATAGTAAAGGGTGTTAGGAAAAAGTGAAAAAGGAGTAAAAATCTTCAATTTCTTACATTTTTGTAAGTTAGTTTTTCATCAGTTTTACCAATTGTTTTTTTTCGCGAAAAATCAAGGGTATATAGTAGAAAGACTTACATTTTTGTAAGTTTATGTATTTTGCAAAATTTAGTAAAGAAAGTTTTACATTCTCTACAGTGTTTTTCTTTATACGAGAAGGCGGTGCGCTCCCCATACGCGGATCATGACCACATAAGAGCTAAAGCTCTAAGTGGTCAAAGAACTCGGAGGCGGGCATGACATAGCAAAAAAGCCTGCACAGAGGCGGACTTTACAATACTAAAAATGACTGGATCTTTCCGCTTTTAGCGTCAAGATGACAAGCGTCTACTAGATTTCCATGAAGGCTTTGAGGTCGCCCATGCGGCGCTTGGCATATTCAAAGCCCATGTTATAAGTTTCATCGAGCTTTTCACGGTCGGTCTCGAAAAGGTCACAGACCTTGCTCTCCGGGCGGAAAATCAAAAGATTGCCCGTCTTTTCGAGTTTTTCCATTTCAGCAAACATCTTCTCGTAACGCTTGTAACGCAACATAAGCGCACGGAAGAAATCTGGATACTTGCGCTTGAACACCGGATTCAAGACCATCCGGAACTTGCGAAAGTCCGTCACACTTTCACCGGGGTAATGCGTCGAGACGACAACGACCTTGTCACAGCCCTTTTCAAAGGCGCGCTTGTACGGAATTGGAGAAGTGACACAGCCATCCGCATAATGCTTGCCATCAATTTCAGCAATCGGGAAAAGAATCGGAAGTGCGCTACTCGCGTTAACAATGTCGAGCAACCGCTTTTCGCTCATGTACTCCTGGAAGAATTCCGAGCGGCCCGTTTCACAGCACGTAAGGCCAAATTCGCATTCAACGCCCGAACCAAAGAACAGGTGAAAATCGAACGGAATATCGCCATACGCAGCATTGTAATGGAGCGCATGGCACTCTTTCTGGATCCCATCAAGAATGCGGTTGGCGTGATCCATCCCGTGCTGGATTTTAGTCGGCTGAATGATATGGCGGAAACGTCCACGCTGACGCGTGACAAAATTCATCGCGGCATGGCAACCGGCACTCACACCCGTAAAATACGAGAAATAAATATCCTCGTCCATCCAGGCATCTAGAACACCTGCCGTAAAAATGGTCTGACGCGAACCACCTTCAAGAGCCAAGCCAATCTTCACTACTTGCTCTCCTCAGGAATGATTTCTTCAGGAGTTTCAGCCGCGACAGGAAGAATAGCCCCCTGCTGTCCTAAAGCAATCTGCTTCAGGTTCCAGACCTTCTGGCGGAAGTATTCGCTGCGTTCTGCCAGATGCTTGGATGACGGGATCCCCTTGACTCGTTCAATCTTTTCGGGTTCGTCCACCACAATCTGCGTGCGGTGCCCAATCTTGTAAATGCCATCAATGCCAACAGAAAGAACCGGTGCGCCCGTACTGCGGGCGAGGAACGCAAATCCCGTCTTGAACTCGTTCAACAAGCCGTCATAGCGGCACTTGCCTTCCGGGAAAATAATAACGGAATTGCCCTTTTCAAGTTCCTTCTTTGCAATCAAGGCCCATTCGGTATCGAGATTAAAGCGATCGCAAGGAATAACATTCTTAAAGCGGGATAGAGCCCAATGAAAATGCGGGTCTTCGACCTGGTCCTTGGCGACAACGATACTGCGCTTATGGAAGAACAAAGACTGCACCAACAACGGGTCAAGCATACTCGTGTGATTTACAATGATAATCATCGGCTCCTTAAGGTCAGTCGACTTGACCGACCCTAAGAACTTCATCTTGGGACGATAAAATACTAACAAGTAAGTGCGCACCAAGTGAACAACCAGGAAGAGCACAAACTTCCAGAACAAATCAGCAATTATTTTTTTCGATTTTTCAATCATCCGCAAACGTATTTTTCTATTTGAAGATTCCGGCTAGGTTCCGGCTCGGGGGCCGGAATGACGTTGCTAAATGACGTTTCGTCACTGCAACGTTATACCAGCGTCATGGCGGACTAGATCCGCCATCTAAATCACTTTCCGAGGCTTTCCTTAGGAATGGACGTAAACGTAAGGGAACCCTTGGCGTGGACATTGCCGTTCACCTTGACAACGCAGTCAAAGCCGACGATAACTCCACCGCCCTTCGTCTTGTTGACGGAGATTTCGAGCTGGTCGCCCGGAATCACAGGCTTCACGAACTTGAAACCGTCAATCTTCAAAAGAACGTACAAGTTCTTTTCGAGGTCTTCGGCCGGCTTCTCGATAACGAGAGAGCAGAGCTGGGCGCAGGCTTCGCAAATGAGGACGCCCGGCATAATCGGGGTGCCCGGGAAGTGGCCCATGAAGTACGGTTCGTTCACGGAAACATTCTTAATGCCCGTTGCAGATTCGTTCGGAACGAGTTCCGTGACCTTTTCGATCATCTGGAAAGGCGGACGCTGGGCAATCTTTTCGCTGATCTGGTAAATGTTCATCACAGGGAAAGACCTCCATCCAAAACGATGACCTGCCCCGTCACATAAGCGAACTGGTCAGAAGCAAGTGCAGAAACGACGTTTGCGACTTCGTCAGCAGAAGCAAAGCGCTTGAGAGGCACCTTTTCGAGGTAGCCCTTGCGGGTTTCTTCCGGGATGGCTTCGATCATTTCTGTAGCGACAAAGCCCGGAGCGACAGCGTTCACGCGGATACCGTAACCGCCAAGTTCCTTGGCAAGCGTCTGCGTAAAGGAGTTCACGGCGCCCTTCGTGGCACTGTAAACAGCCTGGCCAGCGAGAGCGAACTTGGAAGAAACAGAAGACATGTTGATGATCACGCCAGACTTCTGCTTGTACATCTTGACAGCGACCTGCTGTGCGCAGTAGAAGTAGCCCTTCACGTTCAAGTCAAAGCACTTGTCGAGCGTATCTGGGTTCATCATCAAAAGATATTCGTCACGGACAATGCCTGCGTTGTTCACGAGCACGTCGATACGGCCATAAGCCTTGAAAACATCGCGCACCATCTGCTTGACTTCGGAAAGCACGGCGACGTTTGCCTTGTAGACCATGCCATCGCCACCTTCGGCCTTAATTTGTTCAAGCGTCTGGAGTGCAGCGTCATCAGAGCTGGAGTAGTTTACGACGACCGTGTAGCCGTCACGAGCGAGGCGGAGGGCACAAGCCTTGCCAATCCCCTTAGAAGAACCAGTAACGATTGCAACTTTCATTATAAATTCTCCTTCAAAAAATTATTTACCGAGAACGACGGCGCTGTAAGAACCGCCCGTAGCAAAAGACGTGACCAGGATCTTCTTGAAGCCCGCTGTTGCGACCTTCTTCTTGGACACTTCGCCATTTGCAATAAAGTAGGCGTTTTCTTCGGCAAGTTCACCACCGAGCATGAGAGCGGCTTCGGCAGCGGCGAGTGTCGCAGAAGCGGCACGGCCTTCGCCCACGCGTTCCTTCACCTGGAAGAGCGGGAGGCTTGCGAGCTTGTCGCCAAACACGCGAGCGTATGCGCCCTTTTCGATATCGTCAATCTTCTTGAAGCCGTTTGCAAAACCGCAGACAGCGTCAATTTCGTCAATGCTGACGCCTGCATCGTTGAGGGCATCCTTGATAGCGATGTCGAGAGCTTCGTCAGAACCGGAGATGTGACCGAACTTCACGTTCTTGCGGCCATTGCCGTAACCGAGGGCGTAGCAGTAAACCTTTGCACCACGGGACTTGGCGTAGTCTTCGGTTTCCATGATGATAGAAACGGAGCCATCGCCCACCACAAAGCCATTGGAGTTGGAATACGGTTCCACCACCTTGTCGGCAGCGACGTTCATCTTCTGGCAGAGTTCGGTGATGATCGGGAGATTTTCGTCCGTACCCGTAGCCATCATAGCCTCTTCCTGACCGTCGTGGATGACGTTCATGGAGTAGCCGATGCTATCGAGACCGGAGAGCGGACCCGTCGTGATGGTGACGCCGTAGCCCTTGATTCCAGAGAGGATCGAGAGATAGCCACCGGCGGCATTATAAACTGTGTGAGGGAACTTGAAGGCGCTACCGCCTGCATTACCGGCTTCGGCAATGAGTTCCTCGAAATCGTAAGTGGCACCGAGGCCGCCTTCGCTGGTACCCACGATGATACCGATCTGCTTGGCGTTATCTTCAGTGACCGTAAAGTTTGCATCCTTGAGGGCGCGCATGCCGGACACAGTCTGGAGCTGTCCCAGATTGTCGAGCTTGCGGTAGAAGGCCATCTTGATGCCGAGTTCCTTGTAATCGTCGTTCGTGACGGTAGAGCAAATGGAAGCGGATTCCGGGAGCTTACCGTTCTTGACGGCGTCAAGGTAAATTTCCTTGCTGTTTCCGATTGGGCTAACAATGCCAATACCTGTCACAGCAATCTTCTTATCCTTAGCGACCTGGCTCTGCACATCGCCCGGCTTCTTGCTGAACACGATACTTGCGTTCGTGCCGCCGAAAGCGACGTTGTTGCTCATGACGCATTCGAGTTCCTTAGTACGCGGGGTGTTCTGCACGTAGTCCATTGTGCCGACCTTGGCCTTGAGGGCTTCGGAATCTTCGGCAGAGTAATGGAGCGTCGGCAAAACGGTGTTCGTCGTGAGAGCCTTGATGCTGAACACGGCTTCGATTGCACCGGCAGCGCCGAGGCAGTGGCCCGTCATTACCTTGGTCGAACTGACACTCAAGGTCGGATTTTCTTCGTCGAAGAACTTGTGGAATGCATTGATTTCTGCATTGTCGTTCTTGCCCGTACCCGTACCGTGAGCGTTCAGGTAACCGATGTCAGACTTCTTGATGCCAGAATTCTTGACAGCGCGGTTCATCGCTTCGAGGAGGCAGACGCCATCTTCGCGAGGAGCAGTAATGTGGTGGGCGTCGCTTGTAACACCTGCGCCGAGAACTTCGCAATAACGCTTGGCGTTACGCTTTTCGGCGTGTTCCAGAGATTCGACAATCACGATGCCGGCACCTTCACCGAGGGTGATGCCGTTGCAGTGGTTGAACGGAGAGCAACCGTTTTCGTCCAAGGCATGGAGCGAAAGGAAGCCGGAATACGGAACAGAAGCAAAGGAGTCAGAGCCACCGGCGATCACGACATCGGCTTTGCCTGCGCGGATAAGGTCGCAAGCAAGAGCAATGGAAATCGTACCGGCAGCGCAAGCGTTACCCACGTTTGTGACAATGCCGCCCGCATGGCAAGCTTCTGCCACCTGGGAGGCGATTGCGGCAATGGGCATCTTCGGAATTTCGTTGACATTCTTACCGTGGCGATGGTACTGTTCAATGCTGAGGACGCCACCCACGCAGCTACCGATGATGACGCTTACGCGGCTGCTATCGGCAAAGTCACCGAGACCAGCATCGTTCAGGGCTTCTTTCATAGCCTTGATGCAGAGCTTGGAGGCGCGGTCCTTTTCGTCCGGGCATTCAATATCGTCCAGCGTATCACAGTTCACTTCGGCAGCGAGGTCTGCATAGCAGTTCTTGGTATCGAGAGAAGTGGTCTTGTGAATGCCGGAGACGGAATTCAGGGCGTTTTTCCAGGTTTCTTCAACATTGTTGCCTACAGCGCAGATAACGCCAAGGCCAGAAACAACACAGCGACGATTATTAGATGTCATAGAAATTCCAAACAATACTCAAATAAAAAGGCTTGATTAAGCCTTGTTCTTTTCGATGAAAGCGGCGATGGTATCGATGCTCTGGAAGTTTTCCTTTGCAACGCCAGTCATGGAAACGCCGAAGTTGTCATCGACGAAGGAGATGATTTCAAGGGAGTCCACGGAGTCAAGACCGATTTCTTCGCCGAAAAGCGGAGTATCGTAATTCAGGACATCACCATCTACGCCGAGATCGGACATAAAGAATGCCTTGAGTTTGCTCTTGATTTCTTCGTTTGCCATATTTTTGTATCCTCTTTTGATAAAATTTTAGCACAAAGATAGAAAATTATTCTTTCCAAAACCGCCCCTTTTTCGAAAAACGTATAAAATGCAGTTTTAGCCGATAAGCGGTAATGGATATTATAAATAGGTTACAGTTAACAATAAAGCGGGAACTCGTTCGAAACTCGTATTGTAAACTTTTTCAAAAAGAAAGCATTCTGACACATTTAAATATCATTAACAGAAACATTATTTACTAAATTATGGCGCATGATTTCATACGTATTTCCCGGTCAGGGTTCTCAGTTCCCAGGAATGGGCAAAGATTTATTCGAATCGAACGCCGACGTAAAGTCGATGTTCCTCAAGGCAAACGAAATTCTCGGCTTCAACATCACTGACGTGATGTTCAATGGCACCGCAGAAGACCTCAAGCAGACGAAAGTCACGCAGCCAGCAGTGTTCCTGCTCTCTGTTGCTATGGCTAAGGTCCAGGGTGGCAAGCCGGATATGGCCGCAGGGCATTCGCTTGGCGAATTCTCCGCACTCACGGCCACGGGCGCCATCACATTTGAAGCAGGCCTCAAGCTCGTTGCAAAGCGTGCAGAAGCCATGCAGAAGGCTTGCGAACTCCGCCCGGGTACGATGGCCGCTGTTCTCGGCGGTTCTGATGAACTCGTCGAAGAAGCTTGCGCACAGGTCAAGGACGCAGCCGTTGTTCCGGCAAACTTCAACAGCCCGGGACAGGTCGTTATCTCTGGCGAAAAGAAGGGCATTGACGAAGTTGCCGCTTACCTCACCGGCAAGGTGAAGCGCGTCGTTCCGCTGCAGGTCGGTGGTGCATTCCACTCCCCGCTCATGGAAAGCGCCCGTGCAGAACTTGCAAAGGCTATCGAAGAAACTGAATTTTCGACTCCGGTCTGCCCGGTCTACCAGAACGTAGACGCCAAGCCGCACACGGATCCGAACGAAATTAAGGCTAACCTTCTCACTCAGCTCACCTCCCCCGTCCGCTGGACACAGACGGTCAAGAACATGATTGCAGACGGCGCCACAGAATTTAAGGAACTTGGCCCCGGCGAAGTTCTTACCAACCTTATCAAGCGCATTCAGAAGTAAGCGCAAACACACAGGAATACTATGTGGGATAAATCGTATTTAGAAAAGTTGAGCGAACGCAACGCCAAGGCTCAGGCCGGTGGCGGCGCCGCTCGTGTAGAAAAGCAACATTCCCAGGGTAAGCTCACGGCTCGCGAACGCCTTGAAATCCTTTTTGACAAGGGCACGTTCAAGGAAATCGGTGCCATGCGCCTTTCCCAGAGCATCGAACTCCCGGAATCCAAGCGCATTTACGGTGACGGTGTCGTAACGGGTTACGGCAAGATCAATGGCCGCCCGGTTTACGCTTGCTCCCAGGACTTCACGGTGAGCGGCGGTTCTCTCGGTTCCGCACACGCCAAAAAGATCTGCCACGTGATGGACCTCGCCCTTGATTCCATGGTGCCGTTCATCAGCATCAACGATGGCGGTGGCGCCCGTATCGAAGAAGGCGTTAGCTCCCTCGACGGTTACAGTGGCATCTTTGCCCGTAACACTTGGGCAAGCGGCGTGATTCCGCAGATTTCCGTGATTCTCGGACCGTGCGCAGGTGGTGCTTGCTACTCCCCGGCTATCACAGACTTTATCTTCATGACCGAAAAGACGAGCCAGATGTTCATCACAGGCCCGGCTGTCGTGAAGGCTGTGACTGCTGAAGTCGTGACCCCGGACCAGCTCGGTGGCGCAGGCGTTCATTCCTCCAAGTCCGGTGTTGCACACTTTGTCTACAAGGACGACAAGGAATGCCTCGAAGGTGTGCGTAACTTGCTCAAGTACCTCCCGCAGAGCAACGTGGACAAGTCCGTCGCTCAGGCCGGTACGATCGTGGACAAGTCTGCCGACATCGAAGAAATCATTCCGGACAACTTCAAGCGCGCTTACGATGTTCGCGACGTGCTCAACTGCTTTGCCGACAAGGATTCCTTCCTCGAAATCCAGCCGGACTTTGCAAAGAACGTCGTCATCGGCTTTATCCGTCTCGACGGTAACGTGATTGGCGTTGTCGCTAACCAGCCGAAGTACCTCGCCGGTTCTTTGGACGTGGACGCTAGCGATAAGGCTGCACGCTTTGTCCGCTTCTGCGACAGCTTCAACATTCCTATCCTTACGCTCGAAGACGTTCCGGGTTACATGCCGGGCACGAAGCAGGAACACAACGGCATTATCCGCCACGGTGCAAAGCTCCTCTTTGCATACGCCGAAGCAACAGTACCGCGCGTGACGCTCATTCTCCGCAAGGCATACGGTGGTGCTTACATCGCCATGAACAGCAAGAACCTCGGTGCTGACTGCGTGTTCGCCCTCCCGATCGCTCAGATCGCCGTTATGGGTGCTGAAGGCGCTGTCGACATTCTCCGCAGAAAGGAAATCGCCGCTTCTGCTGAACCGGCCAAGGTCCGCGAACAGTACATCGCTCAGTACGAAGAAAAGTACTTGAACCCGTATATCGCCGCTGGCAACGGATTCATTGACGAAGTCATCGAACCGAAGAGCGTTCGCGACCGCCTTGTTTCCGCCTTCGAAAACTTGAAGAACAAGAAGAAGGCTGTGCTCTGGAAGAAGCACGGAAATATTCCGCTGTAGCCTTCGGCAGTAGACAGTAGGCAGTAGACAGTGGCTAGTTCATAGCTATTGGCTAATGCATAAAGCAATTGAAATGTCCCGGTTCCATCGCGGAATCGGGATTTTTTTATACAAGACTTGACTGGATCCTTCCGGCTTCGCCGTTCAGGACGACGACTCTAAAATCCAGTAAAGGTTCTGTTACAGCAACGTTTTTACAAGCGTTTCGTGCAAAAGGCCATTGGTGAAAATGACCTGTTCGGCATCGACGAACTGCATGGGAGTACCGTCAATGTGTGTAGACTTGCCGCCCGCTTCTTCGACGAGGAGCGCGATAGCAGCAATGTCCCACGGATAGCTCATGGTCATCACAAAACAGTCAATGCGACCGCAAGCCGTGAAACAGCCTTCAATCACAGCAGAGCCCAAGCACTTCACGCGTTCAAACGTTTCAGCTTCGCGGGCAAAGTTGTGCGAATTCTGCGCATTGATTTTTGCTGCATCGCCCACGTTGAAATCGCCATTCGAAACAATCGCATGTGCCGGGTTCGACTCGCGGCTCACATGAATTTGTTTATCATTCATGAACGCGCCCATGCCTTTAGCAGCAGTGTAGAGTTCACCGAGTTTGGGCAAATTAACAACCGCCACCAGCGGTTTGCCTTCGAAATGCAAGGCAATAGAAATTCCCCACAGCGGAATGCCACGGCTAAAGTTCACCGTTCCATCGACCGGGTCGATAATCCAACGGTAGCGCGGGTCCGAGCCTTCGATAACGCCCGCTTCTTCAGTGCGGATGGAATGCGTCGGGAACGCAGCGCGAAGCCCCTTGACAATAAGCTTTTCGCTAGAAACATCGGCAATAGTCACAACGTCCTTGACAGTCTTGTAGCGGACATCGCCAAGGTTATTCTGGAGTGCAAGGCAAAGGTCGCCCGCCTTGCGGGCAAGGTCTTTGGCGACGTTCAAAAAATCTTCTGTATTCATTTCATTCTCGTTTTTACATAAAAAGGAGATTCCCGCCTACGCGGGAATGACAATAAATAACAACTCTCGTCTCTAGTCTGTAGCCGCATTGCGGCGTTTTCTCGTCTATTTCTTATACGCGCAACAGCGGAAACCGATCGTAGGAGACTTGTAGAATGACGCCGCTTGACGGTAATAGGATTTTTCTCCTGTAAGGAACACAGCCTCTTTCTTTGTAGGCTTATACGTAAGTCCATTCCCAAGAGAATCAAGCCAAGCCTTGCCACCCTTCTTGTATTCGGAATAAAGCGAAAAATCCTTACCGATTACCTTTCCATTCTTATCGACGACATCGTAGAACTGGATCGTGTCCTTAAAGTCCTTTGGCGTAATCTTCTTATGCAAATTTCTCGTTGTATCGGCCGCATAAACCGTATCCACCAGAGTACCTTCACGGTAAAGGTAAACAGTATCTTGCGTATACCCAGGACGCGTATAGTACGGGAACGCACGATTCGTGCAGTAAGCAATAGATTCACGATCAAGACCTTCATAAACCATGTAGCTCGCGCCCTTCAATACTGCGGCAGTATCTTCAGACCGTCCCATCACCCACTCCTGATACTGGCCCGGCAAATCCCTCACGCCCATCGGATTCATGCAATGCGGATCGCGTTTTCTGATATCTGCAGCAATGGTAGAATCATTGGTGCTGACATTGCAGACCTTAAACAAGTAATCAGAAGCCTTAGAATCACTTTCTTCGACAACGCCATACTGCAGAGAACCGCCCGACAGGCAGACAAGCTCCCAGTCTCGTTCACGGCAAAGAGAAATTTCAAAACCGCTCGCAGACATGGCCTCGCAAGCCGCAGCAGCCTCGGAATGCAGGACATTCGTCATGAATTTTCCATCCGCACCTCGATGTTCGAATTTTTCCATGCAAAGAGAAGTCGTATCGGAGGTTGATACTGCAATAAAGCCTTTAGGGCATTTAAGTTTATCTGCAAGTTCGCCAGGCGAAACGAAAATGGTATCCACCAGCGCCGCCGACTTATATTCTGAATTGTCAATAGAGCGGATGCGAAGGATCAAAGTATCGCCGGGGGCAACGTATTGAATTGTATCCGACACGAAGCGGCCCGTGCCAGAATAGTCAATACTGAACCGGCCCTTTTCATCCATGCTATAACGGTCCGTGTAGTTTTTTTCTTTGTTCGAAGAATACTTATGCCAGGACTTGTCTAATTTGTCATAATACTCGATCTCGTAGTTCGAGACATTTTTATAGCAAGTATTTTCGTTGCAGCCCCTCGGGAATACAAGAACCGAATCGACTTCAATTCCATGATCAAACTTGAGCGGATCTACGCTACGGCTCCACAAGATACCGACCCGATTGTTGCTATCGAGCTTTGTATAGCCCGGGAATAGAGAATCTTCTGCCGTAAATATTTTCCTTGCCATCAAAGGAGCAATGGAATCTGTCGTGTTGAACTGGCGCCAAAAATCAACGGAGCTGTTGATTTCGGACCCGCTAGCATTACCAACCATATCCCAAGACGAAATTGCAATCCTATAACCAGGATCATCTTCTCCAGATTGAGTACGGAGACCATCAACAATCAGGCGGAAATGATTTTTCGAAATGTCTTCGGAATTGTAGCCTTCACCATCGTATACAACGAGACGGAGATAGTTCTTGTTTTTTTCGTTCACCTTTATTGCATCGACAAGAACGGAGTCGTTTCTCTTATGGATGTAGGCATTGCGCTTGTACAAGCGGGTTCCCTTATTATCGACACCAGCCGGGGACTGAATCGTCACTTCAAGCTTACCGACATCTTCATCAGGATCGTTGGAATAGATGACTACATTGTAGCCGAGAATTTTACCAGAAACATCATTCGGCGAAAGAACCTTGGTCCTATCGGTCGGGCGGTACCATTCAAACCAGGCGCCCGTAGCCCACAGGGAATCCGACAACGGTTCCACATCGGTCGGAGGCAGGACATCTTTAAAAGGCAAAAATACGCGTTGCACAGATCCCGGATCGCCACCGTCGGAATATTCACAGAACATCACAACCTGAAGGCTATCATAACCCATCTTGACGAATTTGGCAATGGATTCCGTAAGATCAAGCGTATCGTATTCGCTACTCTTTTTCTGATATTTGCGGAAAAAAGAATTGTCGATATTGTCATGAGCTTTTTCAATCTGCTTGTTCGAAACAGATTTCGAAGTATCGTCGATGACGGCATCGTCAAGCCAGACGCACAAGCCAGAATAATCTTCAGTGCGTATTGGGTAATGGTAACGGATCTTATAGCAAATGCTGTCCTCGGGTGCGCCAGGACCGCAGCCTTCAATAATGGAATATTCGTAGATTTCTCTGTCGAACTTGAATTCAGTTCCGTCGTCATCGTCGGAGCAGGCCAAGAAGAACAGAGCTAGAGCAGATAAGAGATAAAGTTTTAAATAGCGCATAGAATTCACGCTATTAATTTAGAAAAAACGTAGTATGAAAATGCCATAAAAAGCAAAAACCGGGCGCTTTCGCGTCCGGCTTTTAAAAGCTAACCAAAGTTATTAGGCTTCTTCAGGATAGACAGAGACCTTCTGGCGCTTTGCATCGAGGCGTTCGAACTTCACAGTGCCATCAACGAGGGAGAACAAGGTAAAGTCCTTGCCCATGCCGACATTGTTGCCCTTGTGGAAGTGAGAACCGCGCTGACGAACGATGATGTTGCCAGCCTTGACGGATTCGCCCGCATACTTCTTAACACCAAGGTACTTGGCGTTACTGTCGCGGCCGTTACGTACTGAACCTTGACCTTTCTTATGTGCCATGGATTAAGCCTCCTTAGCCTTACGCAGAGAGTTCTTCTTGACCTTAGCCGGCTTCGGAAGTCCCTGAGCGATCTTTTCCTTGCGAGTGAGCGGCTTGTTCTGAGCCTTCTGCTTAGCAAGGGCAGCCACGCGAGCGCGGTTGCGGGTAATAACTTGAGGGTCTACGACTGCAGATTCAGCGCCAGAGCGGAGTTCCGTGACGAGCACCTCGGTATAGCCCTGACGATGACCGTTACGACGTTCGTAACGAGTACGACGCTTCTTCTTGAACACGATGATCGTGTCTTCCTTGCCATGGGCGAGAATTTCGACCTTGACAGAAGCATCATTCAGGACAGGGGTGCCGACTTGCACTTCTTTTCCGGAGAAAAGAAGGACGGACTTGAGCTCCAGTTCGGAACCAACAGCGGCGTCGATCAACGGGAGCTTGTAGGCCTTGCCGAGCTCGACTTTATACTGGAAACCACCTGCTTCAACAATAGAATACATTTTGTAATCCTTTTTAGTTTGCTATTGGGACCACAAATTTAGTAATAGTGCACAGAAAATCAAAGGGGCACAGAAGTGAAAAATGATAAAAAAGTGCATTTTCGAGAAATAACTGGATCCTTCCGCCTTCGGCGTCAGGATGACGAGAAGGCTAGCCAGGATGACGAGAGTGAGGCAAGAACGGAATGTCAGGATGACTAGCGTGTGAAAAACGAGGTATTTTCTAATGACTAACGACAAACAACCAAGGGCTAATTTGCTAAATTATCGCTGAATTTTATAAAGGATTCCCTAATGAGCAAAATTATCAGCCTTGATGGCGACTGGCAGATGATCTGGGACACGGAAGACACAGGCATCTCCAATCGTTGGTATGCAACGTATCCTGAAAAAACACAGACTGTTAGCGTTCCCCACATCTGGGAAAGAGCTTTTGACAAGCTTTTGATGGCCCAGGACTGCGCATTCTATTTCAAGAGATTCACGATTGACGACGAAAAGCAGGTCACGAAGCGCATTTTCCTCCGCTTCGAAAAGATCGCAACGCACGCCACCATCTGGCTTAACGGTAAGCTTTTGGGCGACCACTTTGGCGCTTACACGTCCTTTGTCATTGAAACGCAGAAGGCGATCAAGCTCGGCGAAGAAAACATTCTCTGCATCCGCGTTGCAAACATGGGTGCCACAAACAGCCGCATCGACTTCGGTCGCGAAAGCAAGGAAGGCGCAAACGACCGCTATGCCCACCCGGGCGAAATGCCGGTTGGCCTCCCCTGGTCGCAGTATCCGTACGGCGGTATCTGTGGTCACGTGGACTTGATTCTCGGTAACGCTGCATTTATTTCCGATATTCACGTCGAACCGGACATGGACCAGGAACGCGTTTCTGTCGAAGCGTTCTTCAACAATCCGCGCGGTTACCAGTCCCGCCTCCGCATCCTCATGAAGAACCCGAACGGCGACGTTTACGAATACTTCAAGGACATCAAGCTCGAAAAGGAAAACGCCACGCAGAAGTTCCTGCTAGGCATCAAGGACTGGAAGAAGGACAAGTGCGTCTGGAGTCCGGAACGTCCGAACCTGTTTGCGATCGAAATGCAGCTTGAAATCAAGGGCGCTAAGGGCAAGGCTCCTGAATACACCTTCCCTGTCGTGAAGACTTTCGGCTTCCGCAAGTTCGACTGCCTCAAGGGCGACTACTACATCAACGACTCCATCGTGAAGCTCATGGGCGTAAGCTACAACCAGCAGTGGAGCGAAGGCGGCCTCTGGACAGACCAGAACCCGGCTCTCGAAAAAGACCTGAACGCAGTGAAGGCCGCAGGCTTCAACGTCATCCGTTCCTGTGGCGCTCCGCTCAGCAGCACGGCTCTCGACATCTGCGACAAGATTGGTTTGTTCGTTTTCCAGGAATTCCCGATCCACACGATGCGTTCTACCGCCCAGGGCCTCGAAATCACGAAGAAGCTCATCAACGACATGGTGCGTGACCAGCACAACCATCCGTGTATCGCCGCCTGGATTCTCGGTTCCGAAAACGGAACGTTCATGCTCCAGAACGGCAACAAGCTCTTGAACGCGATCAGCCCAATCGACACCTGCCGCCCGGCTATCAGCAACTTCAACAGCATTTACCTCGACAACGAAGCAAACTTCCACAAGGATACGGGCAAGATCATCCCGGTCTCCATCGACCGCATTTCTCAGTACGCCACGATGCGCGTGAACCCGCGTTTAAACCCGAGCGCCGCCTACACGCACTACCTCGCCCACATGCTGGACAAGGAAGACGTGGAACTCATGGTGCCGGATACGGGTCTTGGCGACAGCCACTTCCAGGATGAAGAAGAACCGATTTTGAACGACATCGAAAACAAGGTCCTGGTGACGCTCAAGAACAACACGCTCTTCCCGAAGCGCGCAACCACCATTGCCGGTCCTCGCAGCGTCAAGAGCCAGAAGGCGATCAAGAACGAATTCAAGTCCGTGGAAACATTCGTCGCCGACAACAAGCTCTCCATTTGGCCGAACTTCGAATCGTTCAACGCCGATGTCTACCGCATCGCCCTCAAGAGCAAATACGACCAGATTACCGCATTCCAGAGCAACCCGCAGATTGCAGGTTTCTTCATTGACCAGTGGGCCGACAACGGAACTGACTTCAGCGGTTTCACCGATGAAAACAGAAAGTCCAAGGGCATCCAGAATTTTGCCCGCGAAATCACGGCTCCGAGCCGTGTGCTCATCAGCGAACTGGAACACGTTGTCACTCCGCAGAGCGAAGTCAGCTTCCAGCTTACGCTTTTGAACAACAGCCGTCTGGAAGACGTGGAAATCGAAGTTTCGCTCCTCGATGCTAAGGACAAAGTCATCAATACGCAAAAGGTCATGCCCGAAGAACCGGCTGACAAGAAGACGCTCACGCAGCTTGGCATTTGCACATTGATGGCCCCGCGCGCCACCGGTTTGTACAAGATAAAGCTTACGCTCAAGGATTGCGGCAAGGAAGTCCACTCCAGCTACGAAGACTTGATCGTGATCGACCAGGCCGACGTGAAGGACGCCATGAGCAAGGTTTGCTTCCTCGACAACTACGATGAATCAAGCGATGTGCTCGCCGCCCTCGACGGTTCTGAACAAATTATCTTTACTGCAAACTTGAGTTCTTGGCCGGATGAAATCTTGGAAAAGATTATCGATGTCACGAAGAATGGCGGCAAGACGCTGTTGCTCTCCGACATGACGACTGAAGATATCGACCTCTTGAACCAGAGCCACAACTTTGAAAACAAGATCGAAGCCCACTGGACCACAGGCGCAAATGAATTCAGCTTGCACTACTTGCCGAAGGATTCCCCGCTCCTTGCTGTGTTCGGCGGCAACGGCGTTCTCGACCACAACTCCGCATCGGCAATGCCGGGCATTTCGTTGAACGAACTCGCTGGCGCTAAGGTTTACGCACGTTCCGTGACGCTCAAGGATGGCGAAATCAAGACGGGTGTGGACTTGCAGCTCGTGCCGTTTGGCAAGGGCCAGATCATGTTCAACCAGTTCAGCGTGATTGAAGGTTTGGAAACGAACGCCCTTTCGGATGCGCTGTTCACGGCCATCGTGAACTTGCTGTAATTGGTTCGGCAGGCTCTTCTTCATGTTGAGAGGCTCTGCCTCGAAACATCCAGTAAAGTCTAGCCGACAAGCTTTGAATTTTCAAGAGTCCCGCCCTGCGCGGGACTTTTTCGTTACAATACGTCATCCTGAGGACCGAAGGGACGAAGGATCCAGTGCAATACTTTTACAATCCGTCATCCTGAGGGCGACAGCCCGAAGGATCCAGTGCAATACATATTAAATTTCTATATTTGCTTTTATGACACAGAATAACGTTAATTTGGAAAAATACTCTGACGAGCTCGCCAACAACGCAAAGAACGCGAGCAAGAAAATTCGCACATTGAGCGCCGAAAAGCGCGCAGCCGTGCTCGCACGTGTTGCAGAAATTCTCCGTGCAAAGAAGCCGGAAATTCTCGCCGCCAACAAGCTTGACCTCGAAGCTGCCGCCGGCAAGCTCGACGATTCCAAGATGGATCGCCTGACTTTGAATGATGCCCGCATCGAATCGATGGCCAAGGGCGCCGAAGAAATCGCTGCATTTACCGACCCGCTCGGCCGCATTCTCGAATCCCGTGAACTCAAGAACGGCATCAAGATAAGCCGTGTCGCTGTGCCGATAGGTTCTGTGTTCTTTATTTTTGAAAGCCGCCCGAACGTGACGATTGATGGAGCTTGCCTTTGCTTCAAGGCGGGCAATGCCGTGATTCTCCGTGGCGGTAAGGAATCGCTCAACTCCGCAAAGTGCCTCGCCGGGATTTTCCACCAGGCGCTTGAAGAAAATGGCGTTGACAAGGATGCCGTGCAGCTCGTGACCGAAACGAGCCATGACCTCGTGGGCATGCTCTTGCAGCGCAACGATTGCCTCGACCTCGTGATTCCCCGCGGTGGCGAACGCTTGATCCGCGCCGTCGTAGAACAGAGCAAGATTCCTGTCATCAAGCACTTCAACGGCATCTGCCATGTGTATGTGGACAAGTCCGCCGACATGGAAAAGGCAGTGAACATTCTCATTAACGCGAAGACGCAGCGTACCGGCGTATGCAACGCCATGGAATGCGTGATTATCGACCGACATATCGATGATGCAAACGTCAAGAAGCTCATTGATTGCCTCGCCGACCGCGGTGTGGAACTCTTTGGCAACAAGGACGCCCAATCACACGACAGCCGCATCAAGGACATCGGCGACGACAGCAACTACCATCACGAATACCTCGCCCTCAAGGCAAGCGTCAAGTTCGTCGATAACGTCGAAGAAGCCTGCGACCACATCGAAAAGAACAGCAGCCGCCACACGGAAGCCGTCGTTGCAGAAGATGCCGCCGTGCAAGATTACTTTGTCGCAAACGTTGATAGCAGCAGCGTCATGGTGAACGCCAGCACACGCTTTGCAGACGGTGGCGAATACGGTCTCGGTGCCGAAGTAGGCATTTCTACGGACAAGCTCCATGCTCGTGGCCCGATGGGTGTCGAAAGCCTCTGCAGCTACAAGTGGATTCTCCGTGGCAATGGACAGGTAAGAGGATAGTCGGAAGTAGGAAGTAGACGGTAGACAGTAGGAAGCGACACGAATGTGTCATCCTGAGCGAAGTCGAAGGATCTAAAAATGAAGTTTGAAGATTTGATCAAAGAAGTAAAGTTCGAAGTGGAATTCGGTGGCGTGAAGCTCGCACCGGCAATCGTCCAGGACGCCGATAAGGGCGACGTGCTGATGATGGCATGGATGAACGAAGAAGCCCTCCGCCGTACGCACGAATGCGGTGAAATGGTTTTCTGGAGCCGCAGCCGCAAGGAATACTGGCACAAGGGCGACACGAGCGGAAACGTGATGACGGTCGTCGAATGGGCTGCCGACTGCGATTCCGACGCGTTGCTTTTCAAGGTGCGCATGCAAGGCCCGCAAGTCGCTTGCCACACAGGCGCCCGTAGCTGCTTCTTCAAGAAGTGCGAAAAGTAAATTAAGTCGCCCCCCCCTCGCTGAACGATCACATAAAATTTGCCTAGTTTGCATACGCAAGCTAGGCTTTTTTTTCAAGCAAATTACGCGTTACACAGGAGCGGCAAGGCGGTTACGGCTGCGCGGGTGGCAGCTGTTGGTGTCACCGAGAATCAGCAATGAATAAGAGAACTTTGGGAATATTCAAACAGCGGATTTAAGGTTGATTCTTTATTTGCTGTTTTTGGGGTGTAAGTCTTCTTTACGAACTTTGAAGAGTTCGGCCGCTTTTTCTGGCGTCAAAATGCCGGAATCAACCATGAGCTGTGCAGATTCAAGAATTCCATCGCCTTTCCCTTGCAAGTAAGACCCTTGTTTCTCGTAAAGCAAATCCGTCATTCCGTCAACCTCGTTCAAAAGCGTTTCGTCAGTGTACCCAGTCAAAGATACATCCTTGGCAAAGTCCTTGTCAAGCAGTCTCTTCAGTTTTTCGGCAGGAATCTCCTTTTCTTCAAGAACGGCTCGAAAAATACGAAGCATTTCAGCCCGGTTTGTTTTTTCTCGCTTTTCAGGCTCGGTTCGGTCATCGATGGCGAAAAACTTTTCCACCTCCACAAAGTAAACATCCAATTTTTCGTAAAAGAAATGCCGATTACGCGCAAGCTGCGAATGATGCAGGTAAGTATTTCTCTCCAATGGAAACTGATTTTCTGTCAAAAGCGAAAGCACGTAGATGTGAGGCAAATTGTAATCTTGCGATTTTTTAACGGTTCGCGAAATTACGCGGGATGTGTAGTAGATAAGCCTATCAACGAACAGGGTGTTGAAATTCTGCTGAACTTCGATAAGAACTGGGTTGCCAGCTTCTGTAGTTCCGTAAATGTCGAAAATTGCGGTCTTGTCATTAAGAACCCCAGGATTCTCTGGAACACCAAAGGTAAAGGATTTGATGGCGTTTTCTCCGTTCAAATCTAGCATGGCGTTTAGGAATTTTACGGTGCGTTCGGGCTTCGCTTCGTTTGCCATAAGCATCTTGAAAATGCCGTCGCTGAAGGGGTAAACGTTAGTGTAGTTTTTTCGATATTCTGCCAAATGTTCAGGATGTTCGTGAAGATCCTTGACCATGGCGAAAAATTCATCTCGAGTCACAATTATACCTCCATTAAGTTTAGAGGATATAATCTACAACAAAGAATTTTCGAAAAGCGCAACCTTGTAAATTTTGCAAACAACCGTTAGCAAACAACATTATTTAGCAAACACATGTTGACACGTACTTTTACCTTTTCTCAGAAGAATTCTTTTCTGGGTCCTTTTCCAAGGCATACATACGGATTATATACTTGGAATAATAAGCATAATTCCTGAGGCATCCAAACATATCCAGCCAATTATTGAGCTTTTTGCAATGAACCGAATTTTCGTCTTTTACAAAATACGAATTCGCAATCCAGTAAATGTCAGAATTGTAATCACCAAAGGAGTCTTCCGTCAGGCCCGTTCTTTTTTTCAATTTTTCGAAAAAGGCTTTTTTACATCGGCACTTACTTTTGACGAAGTCGCCGTAGAATCCCTGAAAAGGGATACAGCCTTTGTGCAAAAAGCAGACCACAAATTTTCTTTTCCCCCCCTGAATTTTTCTCTTTGGTCCGCACTTTTTCTTTGGAATCATTGCATTTTATTTTTACGGTGGCCATTTTTATACAATACACCCAACAAAGTGACCAAAGAAATAGAGAACCGCCGCTACCGCCAAAGAGACACCGATAGCTTCGGCAATGTTCATTCCACTCAAAAAGCTTTTCAGACATTCGCTAATTTGTCATGCCAACGAAAGGTTTTTCGCTATCGACGCGTTCATATACAAGTTCCGCTGCGGTGTGCTCGTGGACTGCGTAATGCAATTTGTTCTGGACAGTAGCAAAGAAATCCTTCGTAATCTTTTTGCGGGGATCGTAGTCTACGGATGTTGCGTAGATATCCGTGACTTGCTGGTAAAAATTACGCTCAGACGAGCGAATGTCGCGAATTCGCTGCAAAAGTTCCTTGAAATAGCGATTCCGACCGTTTTTCAGCCTTTCATCGTCAAGAGCAAACCCCTTCTGAATGAATTCGTGCAACCTAGCCGTGGCCCACCGTCTAAACCTTGTGGCTACAGGTGATTGAACACGGTAGCCAATAGCGATGATGACATCGAGATTGTAATGAGCAATCTTTCGATGGACCTGCGTCACCCAACAAACAAAAAGTCGGCCTCTTTTGAAGCCGACTCAAGCGAAAAACGAGTATAAGATTCCTACCGCTCTTACCCCTTCCTCCACACCATCTTGTTGACGATGCCGGTGTTGCTCTGGATAATCTTCACGACTTTGGTCGAGACGTTTTCTTCGATGTAGTCAGGCACGGGGATGCCGTAGTCGCCGTTAGCGTTCATCGTGACGGCCGTATCGACCGCCTGCAAGAGCGACTTTTCGTCGATGCCCGCGATGAAGAAGCAGGCCTTGTCAAGAGCTTCGGGGCGTTCCGTGCTGGTGCGAATGCAGATTGCCGGGAACGGATGGCCGATGCTTGTGAAGAAGGAGCTTTCTTCGGGGAGCGTGCCGCTGTCACTCACGACGGCGAAAGCGTTCATCTGCAAGCAATTGTAATCGTGGAATCCGAGCGGTTCGTGCTGAATCACGCGCTTGTCGAGCTTGAAGCCCGAGGCGGCAAGGCGGTTACGGCTGCGCGGGTGGCAGCTGTACAGAATCGGCATGTCGTACTTTTCGGCCATCTTGTTGATGGCGGTAAAGAGGCTCGTAAAGTTCTTCTCGGTATCGATATTCTCTTCGCGATGGGCGCTGAGCAGAATGTACTTACCTTTTTCGAGGCCAAGACGTTTGTGAATGTCGCTAGCTTCGATTTGCGCGAGGTTCTTGTGCAGAACTTCGGCCATGGGGCTGCCGGTCACGTACGTGCGTTCCTTGGGCAGGCCGCAGTCAGCGAGGTAGCGGCGAGCGTGTTCGGAGTAGGCCATGTTCACATCGCTGATGATGTCCACGATGCGGCGGTTGGTCTCTTCGGGCAGGCATTCGTCCTTGCAGCGGTTGCCCGCTTCCATGTGGAAAATCGGGATGTGCAGGCGCTTAGCGGCGATGGCAGAAAGGCAGCTGTTGGTGTCACCGAGAATCAGCAAAGCATCCGGTTTGCAAGCGACCATGAGCTTGTAACTGCAGTTGATGATGTTTCCCACAGTTGCACCGAGATCGTCACCCACGGCATCCATGTAAACTTCGGGATCCTTGAGGCTTAAGTCCTTGAAGAACACGCCGTTCAAGTTGTAATCGTAGTTCTGGCCAGTGTGCGCGAGAACGCAATCAAAGTACTTGCGGCACTTGTCGATGACTGCCGCAAGGCGGATGATTTCCGGGCGCGTACCCACGATAATCAAGAGTTTCAGCTTGCCGTTATCGGCAAACTTTACGTCAGTGTAGTCTGTTTTAATGTTCATATTTTTTTCTCAAAAACCGGATTTTTTAAACCAACACACTTCATTATGTTACACCCCCAAGAATAACGTTGCAAAAATGCGCTAGCAACATACACCAATAAAACCATTATAATCAAGCCCAAAAAAGGTTTAATCAACTGGGTTAAGCAAAACCTCGGCAAACGATTTAGAAGAAACGGAACGATTTGGATGTGGTAAAGGTAGATTATCAACGAATTACAACCAACAAAAGCCACAATTCTTCTTTGCATAAATTTTAGCTTAAGTACATCTTTTATCAACCCATAAATCAGAATCAAAAAAGACACTTGCGTAAAAGGAGTAAGCAAAGTAAAATACGATAGTTTATTCAAATGATATCTAACAACAATGAAAAAAAGAAAAGCAACAAAAGAAGCTATCATGACCCAATTATTCACTTTTTTTTCCATTCTATACTTTTTTATCAAAACACCAAATGCAAAATATCCAGCCCAATTAAAAATATTCAGATATTTTGTCATACCAAAGCCACCATAATCACCCCAAAAATGTACCTGTTCTAAAAATAACGAGCCAAACATTATAACGATTAAAGTCAATAAATATGGAGTTTTTCTGACAAATTTAAATATAACAAGCATACTCAAATAAATGGTCATATAATAATGAATAGATCCAAGACCAATAAACCATTTAAAATAACCTACAACAGTTAAAGGATCTCCACAGACAACAGCACCAAAGTAAGTAACAATAGATGCAATCACCCAAGGAATTATCACCGAATGCAGTTTTTTTTGCCAAAAAATTTTGCTATCATTTTCATCTCTATGATAATAATAACCACCAATTATAAAAAAAGCCGGAACACCAAATTGCGCAAAAACAGCCCATACATGAGTAATCAAACTTGACAAGTAATTACTATTATCCATAATATTAACATGAGCTGCAACAACCGCTAAAATAGCAATACATCGAATAACATATACCAATTGGCTAATCTGTCTATCAGAAAGATCTCCACTATCTAATTTTCCAGGCATTGTATAAGTATCCGATAAAGTCATCATATTTTTTTCAAAGTGTAAATACATTTATTATATTAACTTATTTTTCAACCAATTGAAGAATACTCTAACAATTGGGAAATGTCTACTAGGCAAATTCAACAGCGAATAGATTTTCTTTTCTTCGGGAAATTTCTTGTGCTTAACATAGTATTTATACAACAACATCATTCCATATTCTTTTTCGCCCGGCAAATGTAGAAAAACCATCTTATCATAGTAATAATCAGTGCTTACCAAATAAAACCGATGTGTCCAATAAACATTCATATAGGGTCTTCCATCGACAATAGGAACTCCAGACTTTATTGCGGCAATTGAAGTAATAAATTCATCGCCCAATAAATTATCATTGCAATAATTTTTCTCTTTTATTTTTTCGTATAAATTCAAACAATAATCAAAGAATCTCAGCAATTTATCCTTACTGCCACAAATAAGACCAGAGCCATATTTTACGATTACAGGTTCATCTTCATATAGCAATTTATAAGCATTCAAAAATTGCGTTCTAATTGGATGATTAAAAGTAAAAGGGCCAGAAAGCATTACAACAGATTTCTTTGATTCTTCTATCAAATCAGACAAGTCACCATTGCATACGACATCGCAATCTAATTGAATATAATAGTCATATTCTAGATTTCTTATTGCCCAATTATATGAAGACAATTTAAAAAACGCTAAAGACCATTGATTTTCTTTTGGAAAAAGAAATTCATCAAAAGGAGCACGATAAACTCTTATGCCCTCTGATTCAAACAGAGCAATGGTTTCAGAATCTACACTAGCGTTTGTGACAATTCCGACGTTGATTTCAGGATTATGTTTTTTGGTGGTTTTCAAAGCAACAAAAGCATTACATAAATATGTATGTAGCGAATTGTTAGTATCTTTGATATTAA
The DNA here is from genome assembly GCF_002210345.1 of Fibrobacter sp. UWB4. Lineage (NCBI taxonomy): Bacteria > Pseudomonadati > Fibrobacterota > Fibrobacteria > Fibrobacterales > Fibrobacteraceae > Fibrobacter > Fibrobacter sp. UWB4. The sequence goes on from NZ_MWQI01000008.1 coordinate 79,747, forward strand.
CCGAACCAACAAAGCCATCTTTTGATGCGATAGCACAAAAGACGAAGGCTTGACTTTTTGATTTATTTGTCATTTTACCACATTCTCCCCAAAGGTATCCGGGTGATTCGGGTCAAAGGATTCGTTCAAAAAAAAAACACAAAAAAAGCTACCTATTTTACAATGAGCCTATAAATAAAACACGTAAATATAAAAACAAATTTATGTCTAAAATTATACGTTAGCCAAGTTTTGAATTTATATTTAAACGAATCCCCATAAGGACGCTTAAACTTATTATCATCTAAAGAAACGCCTTCATCTTTTAATTCTGCAATAGCCTTTAGAGGCGACTTTTTATAAATCACGCAACTCCAAAGTATTTCTTGCATTACAGCAGAAATAGAGTTATAGTATAAACCGTCAAAAGGTATTTGATTTTTGAGCGTAAAACGTTTTATGTCACCAACCACAAACAGCAAACTATTATAATAACGTCTCCAAGCAGAATCTTCTCTTAAGCGAATCTTTGCTGTCGTCGAATCATCATGCGTTCGAACATAATACAAGCCCTGTGCTGTAGCAGCCACCTCGCTATTTGTCAACTGTATGTATTTATAGTTAAATAAAAAATCTTCATTAAATTTCACACCAACGCTAAATCTCAAATTGTATCTTTGAATTATTTCAGTTAAGAATAAATATCTCCAAACAGCCATTTTACAGGACTTTTCTTTTGACTGTATATAATATTCTCCATTAAAAGATTCAAGTTTATCTTGATTTAGTGTCGTTCCAAAATAAAAACATTTAAAATTCTTTTTTTCTACAAGACTGACAACACTTAAGTATAAATTATCGGTCAAATAATCATCCGAATCAACGAATGCAATATATTTACCGCAAGCCGAATCGAGTCCCTTATTTCTCGCAGCAGACACTCCTTGATTCTTTTGATTCAACAAATGAAAATTGTGATATTTTTCGCAATATGATAACGCAATTTCCGCAGATTTATCCGTTGATCCATCATTTACAATAAGAACTTCATATTCTTTATCGTTAAGTCCCTGTCTGGTCAAAGAGCTTAAACATTCGTCAAGATATTTCTCACAATTATATACGGGTACAATCACAGACAAAAGAATACCACTATTCTTTTTAACAAGACCACCACTATTATTTTCTGTTGATACAGTATTCATTTTACCACCTTCTCCCCAAAAGTATCGGGATGGTTCGGGTTAAATTGTTCGTTCGCCCACATGAGCGTCACCAGGTTTTCGGTCTGCGAAAGATTGATAATGTTGTGCGTATAGCCCGGGAGCATATGCACAGCCTCGATCTTGTCGCCACTCACTTCGAATTTCATCACTTCGTCCGTTCCAATCTTGCGTTCCTGAATCAGAGCACGACCGCTCACCACAATGAAGAATTCCCACTTGCTGTGGTGCCAGTGTTCACCCTTGGTGATTCCCGGCTTGGACACATTCACGCTGAACTGGCCGCAATTTACCGTCTTCAAAAGTTCGGTAAAGCTACCGCGGGCATCCACGTTCATCTTGAGCGGGAACGAGACCTTTTCCTTGGGCAAGTAGCTCAAGTAGGTGGAGTATAGCTTTTTCTCGAAACTGTTGTTCGGGATTTCCGGCATCACGAGCGTATTCGGCTGGTCGTGGAACTTGTTGAGCAAATCCACAATGGCACCGAGCTTGATTTTATGGACCGTCGGCACATGGCAATAGACACTTTCGGCGGAGTCCCGTTCGCAAGGCACAACATTAATTCCGTCAAATGCGCAATAGTGTTCCCCACCTTGCAAAGCGGCAATCATTTCTTCAACAAGGTCATCGATGTAGAGGAGTTCCATATCGACATTCGGGTCGTTCACCTGAATCGGCAAGTCGTTCGCGATGTTATTGCAGAAAGTCGCCACCGCGCTGTTGTAGTTCGGGCGGCACCACTTACCGAACAAGTTCGGGAAACGGTACACCAAAACCTTCGCGCTAGTTTCACGGCTGTATTCAAAGAACAGCTCCTCGCCCGCTTTTTTACTGCGGCCATATTCGCTATTGCCAAAACGGCCCGCAAGCGTCGCCTGGATGCTACTGCTGAGCATCACCGGACACAAATTTTTGTGGCGCTTGAGCGTTTCCAGAAGGTCGCTAGCAAAACCGAAGTTACCCGCCATAAACTCGCTGTTATCCTTCGGACGGTTCACTCCAGCAAGGTTGAACACAAAGTCCGCATGCATGCAGGCTTCATCAAGCTCTGCCAAGGTCGAATCGATATCGTATTCGTAGATATCGCCAATGACCAAATCACCACGCGTGCGGTCCTTGCCATCACGGATATTCTTGAGCGCAGCCACCAAGTTGCGGCCCACAAAGCCCTTTGCGCCAGTCACCAATATATTCATAATAAACCTTTTTTAGTTCAACACCGTTACTGGATCCTTCGACTCCGCTTGCGCTTCGCTCAGGATGACGTTGGAGGGATTATTTCTCCGCCTTGGCGAGTTCTTCGCGGATGTACTGGAGCGAGAGTAGTTTTTCCTTAACTTGTTCAACATTCAAGAGCTTGGTATTGCTGGAGTTGAATTCAGTGAGCGTGTTGCGTTCCGTATCGCCCTTGCTGAAGTACTTGTCGTAGTTCAGGCCACGCTTGTCGCAGGGCACACGGTAGAAGTTTCCGAGGTCAATCGCATGGGCACATTCTTCGTTCGTGAGGAGCGTTTCGTACATCTTTTCGCCGTGACGGATACCGATGACCTTGATGGCATTCTTGTCGCCACCGAAAAGCTCACACACAGCTTCTGCCTGAGTCTGGATTGTGCAAGCCGGAGCCTTTTGCACCAAGATATCGCCCGAGACGCCGTTTTCAAAAGCGAACAGCACCAAGTCCACCGCTTCGTCAAGACTCATGATAAAGCGCGTCATAGAACCTTCGGTTATGGTAATCGGCTGGCCATTGCGAATCTGGTCGATCCACAGCGGAATCACGGAACCACGGCTGCACATCACGTTACCATAACGTGTGCAACAAATTTTTGTCTTTTCCGGGCTCACCGTGCGGGACTTGGCCACAATGACCTTTTCCATCATTGCCTTGCTCGTACCCATCGCATTTACCGGATAAGCGGCCTTGTCCGTGCTCAAGCAAACCACATTTTTGACTCCTTCTTCGATGGCGGCGGTCAACACGTTGTCCGTACCGAACACGTTGGTCTTAACAGCTTCGAGCGGGAAAAATTCGCAGCTCGGCACCTGCTTGAGGGCCGCCGCGTGGAAAATGTAGTCCACCCCGTGCATGGCATTCTTGACACTCTGGAGGTCGCGCACGTCACCAATGTAAAACTTGATTTTGTCTGCTACTTCCGACATTTTCGCCTGAAACTCGTGACGCATGTCATCCTGTTTTTTTTCATCACGGCTGAAAATACGGATTTCCCCAATATCGGTCTGGAGGAAGCGGTTAAGAACGGCATTGCCGAAACTACCTGTACCACCAGTAATCAAGAGCGTCTTACCACAGAAGATGGAATTTGACATAAAAAGTCCTTCTTATAATTTTTGCAAGAAAAATGTAGTAAAAATAAGAGGAGTTTTAGAAAAATAATCAAAGCATCTTAAGTAACCAAGAGGTTTACGCCCCAAACCAACCCATAAACAGTATCTTACACTTCAGACCTTCGAGGTCAGTCTTATCTAAAAAAACAAAAGCACCTCTTTACATTTTTACTAAAAAAAAATACCTTTTTATTACAAAACTTACATCAAAAAACTTAAAATGCAAAAATGAACATCGCTTTTCTCATATCAGTATATAAAGATCCCGCTCAGCTAAAAAGACTTATTAACGCACTACAAGGGGACGGTTCACATTTTTTCATTCATGTTGATAAAAAAGTAGATATAAGTTCTTTTTTACAAATTTGCCCCGAATTCCATGCTGACAACCAATCTTTAACGTACCTAGAAAAGAGATTCCCTGTATATTGGGGTGGTTTTAGTCAATTTAAGTTAATTGCAAGGAAATTCGCATCAAACAAATCAGAGAAATTAATCGAAAAATTGCAAAAACAGTGGTAAAGATTAAGTGAGAAAGAACTACCTTCAAAAAAAAACAAGGACAAAAGATGGAAAGACAATCAAATTTTGAATTATTGAGAATTATACTAATAATATTCGTAATAGCTTTACATTACAATTCTAGCATAGCATTTTCATTTATTAACGAAGCGTCCTTCATAAACAAAGCTTTTCTATACAGCATTGAATCCTTTTCATTATGCGCTGTTAATGCGTTCGTATGTTTATCAGGATTTTTCTTATCCGGCAAAAGTAAAATAAACATTAGCAAGATTATCCATTTATTCCTTATATTTTTTGCATTTAGAATATTTGTTTATATACCAACTTCTATAGTTCATCATAATTTTCAAATAAAAGAAGTAATACTATGTTTCTTTCCCAACAACTATTACGCCAATTTATATAGTGTAGTCTTCCTACTTTCTCCTTTTTTAAACCTAATCACAAACAATCTAACACAGAAAAAAAATAGGACATTTCTCATATTACTAATATTCCTATTTTCAATACTCCCAACTATTACAGATTACATATATCCAACACTTTTCAACAACAACCAGCCAACATCAATATCAGCAATTTCAAAATTTGGGAATGGACGAGGATTCACCCTAATAAACTTCATTTTACTTTATTACATAGGAAGTTATATAGCAAGAATGAAATACAAATCGATTAACAAGCCACTATTCATTTACCTTTTTTCATCCCTATCAATATTTTTATTAATGTTCATAAACCGTCCCGCTGTAATTTCATACTGCAACATATTTGTAATATTACAAGCAGCATCATTAATCATTCTTTTTTCTAATATTAATCTTCAAAGCAAAGCTGTCAATTTTATAGCCAAAAGTGTTTGGGGTATATACGTCATACACATTTCATTTATCGAAATCTATTGTAAATATTTCCGATTTAACATAAATGATAGTTTATCATCTCTATCAATACACTTTTCGACCTGCATAATTTCTGTTTTTATTTGTTCCCTGTTATGGGATAAAATATGTACAATCATTTTAAAGCCAATAGAACAACTCTTTAGCAAAATCAAATTATTCAACAGATTCATTAGCGTAAAAGAGTAATCAAGATGTTTAAAGCAACGTTCCATTTCAGCATAAACACAATCAAAAAAAAACACACTTATGTAAACAAGTATGTTTCGCCATCGGAGTAGAAAAATGAATTAAGCAAACATCCATCACTATAAATGACGTAATCAATAAAATAACAATCATTTTTCACCATTTCCTTAAAAACAGCCTTTTGGGTACTAGCAACACTTTTTTCATTTCTTTATCTACAAAATCAGAAAAACAAAGAAATATAACAAATAAAGGCACCAGAACAGCATACGAAACATATCCATACCAGCAATGCATAAAAGGTCTCAAAAAGCACCAACATACAGGGAATACAATCGACATATGTAGTAGGTAAACATTCATTGTTCGAGTTCCATACTGAGTGAACCAATATTTTTTATTTGGCATAATTGCAATTAAAGAAACAGACATCACCGTAGTCAAAGCATAATTAGTCCACCTCATTCCAAAAACAAGCAAATTAAATCCATGTGTTTCAGTAAAACCCGTGCCGTACGAAAAACCATAAAATTTCAACGAAATAAAAAAATAAGCAAGCAAACAAAAAAACATTAACACATAGCCCATTTTTCTATCTATACGTAAATTATTTTTTTCAAAAAGATTCCTAAAGTAAAAAACACATAAAAAGATACAACGCGACAGCTATCCAAAATATTATTTGAAATAAATTTAAAGCCACAAATAAATGTCATCGCCATGGCGATAAAAATCAATTTTTTTTCATCATATTTTTTCAAAAAAACAGGCGTAATGATGTTATATATAAACAAAGCCCATAAGTACCACATCGCGAATCCAGATTTTGGAGATATTCCATTTGGATACGCTCCCGAAAGTATTCCTACTAAATAATTTACAATTGAGAAGATAATGCAAGGATACAAAAAACGTTCTATTAAATAGCTGATAGATCTTTCTTTATAAAAGTAACCTGAAATCAGCGTAAACAAAGGCATTGTAAACGTCATTATAAAAATCCACAAGAACTGAATCCAATATTCCATTTGAAGCTGATACACGTTAACGCAATGGGTTATTACAACCATTACCATCAATACCACTTTCAGATTATCCCAAAGATAAATCCTTGACCCTTGTTCCATACTAATTATAACACACTCCATCCATCACAAATACTTGTCCTACAATTTTATTCGCTGCGTCCTGAAACAAATACTTTATTCCGACAAAACGACTGCTTGGGTTTACATAAGAAACATATAGTGTTAAAATCTATGATAAAAAATTTTTAAATTCAAGAACACAAATGCAATCTTTCCAGCACTTTTCTCGTGAAAACACATCTTCCCTTTTTATTCAAGAAGAAGGAATTAAAATACAATTCATCTTTTTGAAAAGTTTCTTCTTTGCTATAATCTAATAAGGGAATATCGCGTCCAACAGAACGAAGATATCCATATATATACGTTTCTTCAAATCTTGGGGTGTAGTATTGAGACAAATGCTTTGTTACAGGAGGAATCACATAAACAGGTTTATAAGTTCTTTCTATGCAAAAGTCTATCAATTCACGCATTAGTTTGATTCGGTATTCGCGACCTACCTGATTATCTTCTGTTAGAGGTGCCTCAAAATCGTCAATGGAAAATTGTTTTTTCCATCCGTCAATCCAACGTTTGGCATCAGCTTCTAATTGAGTGCCTGACATGGGATTTTTTTCCAAATTTTCTTTTGACTTTGAATTTGATGCAATGTGTTCTTTACCTAGCCAATGCTTGATAACGGATTTAATTGCAGGCTTGCCCATTAAAATAGGATATTGAGTATATAGGCGAGCCTTTTTTATTTCAACTGGTTGAATGGGGTCTTGTGCGTCAATCTTTAAATATTTCATGGCATCTCTAACGCCTGTCGTTTTGTTTAATCCTGTAAACGGCATTATTGTGATAAGAACAATTCCGCCTTTTTTCAGGATAGAATGATAGTTGCGCAGCAGATTAAAGTCTTCTAAAAGTGTTTGGGGTTGCTGAGCCCAATTCATGGCTTTGATGTTAAATCCAGAGTAATCAAAAGCCCATTTACCTCCGCTACTACCTAGATTGATTAAGTCAAAATTACGTTCTTCATGTTTACGATACCAGTTGTTGTCTGGGTATGTTTCGCCGTCGATTCCTACAAAGAACCCTTTATACCATTCCGTTGCGTAAATAGGTTTGCTGAGTATTTTTAATGGAATCAATGCAATATGTTTTAATTTACGAAAAATCTTTCTTATCATATTAAAATCCTGGGCAACTAGCCGATTCAAGATGATACTTGTAATCTTCATCCATGGAATTAATCAGCTCCATGTCGGTTTCGGTTAATTCAAAATCCCAAATGTTAAAATTTTCCGCAAGGCGTTCTGGCTTTGTAGACTTAAAACAAGGTATACTCTGGTGCTGGTAATGCCATCGCAAAATAATTTGGCCTACTGTTTTATTGAGCCTCTTTGCAATCCTATTTAAAATAGGAGATTCCTTTATTTTAGGAATCATGCGACATAAAGGAGAATATGCTTGTATTGCAATATTGTGTTTTTGGCAAAAATCAAGAATGTCTTGGGCAACACGCATGGGATGATGCTCAAATTGTACGCAATGCGGAACGATTTCTATTCCTGCCTCAAACAGCTTGTTGAAGTGACGGACGTGATAATTTGCCATTCCAATCGCATGAACTTTTCCAGTTTTATAAACTTTTTCCATCTTATGGTAAGTGTCGATAAAAAAATTTGGGTAAGGCCAATGCATCATCCAGCAATCCACATAATCCGTTTGCAAGTTTTTCAGGGATATTTCAAGTTGTTCCTCTATATTTCCAAGACGTTGTTGGCTATTGCCAATTTTCGTTGTGATAAAAATTTCACTACGATCAATATTTTGTTCTGCAAGACATTCTTTTAAAACACGACCCACAATATGCTCGTTATGGTAATCACGTGCAGTATCAAAGGCTCTAAAGCCAATTTTTAGGCCCGCAGTTACAACCTTTTTCATAGTTGGGTAATCCATCCAATTGGTGGACATGATAATTGGTGGATATTCAATACCATTATGAAATTTTATGTTATGCATTTCTTTTCCAAAGCCTTTCAACAAGTTTTTCTTTCATCATTATTCGAGCATTTTTTGATAAGCCAAGATAATACACACATAAACCGGTTGAAAAAACACTGAATATTGTAGTGAAACAAAGTCTAAGCCAACCTTCCTCCATATTTTTTATAATAACATATGGGAAAACCGTCGCAAGTAACGAAATCGCTATAGAATGAACATGGACATTAAGAAAATATTTCCACATGTTAAATTGAATGTTCTTGTATAAAGCTCTCGTTTCCAAATATGTACACACTATTCCATTAAAAGCTTGGACAACAAAACAAGTCCAAACAGGAAAACTCATTTTGTACAACAAATATGTCATAGGTAAAAAAGTCAATGCAGAGTAAACTCCGCTTGTCAAATTCAATGTTTTTATGTTACCTGTTGCGTGTACGCCATTTATTAGTGGGCGCACCAATATTCTAAATAATGTTATTGCTATAATACATCTCAAAAAAAGTACTGTATATTCAGGAACTTCAACCAACCAGATTGATAGAATAAATTTAGCTTCTAAAAAAACAGGAAGAGATAGCATAAACAATAAATAATATGCAAATTTTCCAGATTCAAAAATCAACTGAAAAAAACGTTTATAATCTTCTTGGGCATAAGCTTTTACTATTTGAGGATTTACCGCTGCTAAAAAATTACCACTGAAAGTCGTTAACGCATTTTCAACCTGATACGCTACAGTTCTTGCCGCATTTAAAGTCACACCAAAGAACATATTGACAAGAATGTTGACGCCTTGACCATTTCCTCTCGCACAAAACTGTCCTACAAAATCCCACATTGAGTACGAAAGCATACTCTTGTAAATAGATTTATCTCTACATATTCCAAGATGACTTTCTGGAAATCGCTTATAACAATAAAAACGATAAAAAATTTGCAAACCAATCCCCCACGCAGCAACAATTATTCCAAAAGCAATCAAATTATCTTTAAATGGAACATAGAGTAATACAAAAAGCAAAGCAAGCTTAAACACGACTTCAAATATACCGATATAAGCATAGATTTTCATTTTTTCATGCGCTACAATTAACGCATTATATGGGACCTGCGTCAAGCCAAACATGCACGAAATAATAGACAAGTGAAAAATTACATTTGCAGCAAATTCACGTCCTTCGGGGATTTGCATCCGATTATTTAAAAACCATAATCCTATTGTTTCTAGCAGGATAAATAAAGCGACAGCCATTGCAACATGCATCGCAAATGCTGCGCTAAAGGTCTTTTTTAACTTTTCGTCATCACCTTTGCCTAATTCAAATGTTAGAAAGCGACTTGTTCCAACAGCAAGCGTATTATTGATAATGGAAAACATCGTCACAATGCTACCAATAGCACCATAAAGTCCATAATCGTCAACACCAAGAGCCTGTAAAATTATCCGTGACGAGAATATCGAAATCGCCATTGTTAATAGCGATCTAGAATATAGGAATATCGTATTCTTGGCTATTCTCTTATTTGCACTTTCTTCAGCCATTCGGTTCTACGGTCTCCAATAAATATTTTCTGCAACAACCTTAGCAGGGTTTCCTGCGACAATTGAATGTGCAGGAACATTGCTTGTCACAACACTATTCGCTGAAATCACAGCACCATCACCGATTGTCACGCCCTTCATAATTTGAGAGCCAGAACAAATCCAAACATAATTGCCAATAATAACAGGTGCCTTGTCCTTGTATCCGACCTGAATAATCTTGTGCCCACCGTTATTATCACGAATCCAGACATCACGACCAATGCGGGTGTGGTCTCCTATCCAAATTTTTTCGGAACAGACAATTTTTAAACCCATATTGGTCGCACCAGGTCCAAACCTCAAAAGTGCATTTTTGAAAATTTGTATATCGCTTGTTGTCTTGATGAAGTTTTTACCATCGATTTGGAGCGTTCCGCCATCTTCAATCAGAAGAGCCGTTTCTTCTTTTGTCTTGAAGTTCCGTTTCTCGCCGAATGTAAACGCGCCTTTGTTCACTACAATCTTTGCCGAACCGCGTAAATCAATGGCACAATGGCTCTTGACTGTGAAAATATCGCCATTTAAAATATTCGCCTTGACATGCTTATTAAGGAAACAATAATGCAAAGTTCTTAATACATCAAACGGCTTTTTCTTGTTGTGATATAAAAATCTAAGTAAGTTTTTAATTTTAGACTTGAAAGTCACCTTGTGCGTATGCCCTGGAAAATACTTGTTTGCAACTTCATCAAAGGGCATTGTATCCATATCTTTGAACAGAGCATTTCGGTCTATTGGAGGATACTTGACCGGCTCAAGAAGAGCAGAACGATTACCTGGCAAAATATCATTTACAGTAAACTCGCGACAAACGAGTTTACTTCTTATCTTTTCAAAAAACGCTTCTCCTTTTGGAGTATTGAGCATCACCATCGATGTACCAAGATTCTGCTCCAAGTCGGGAGCCACCTTCTCAACGCCCCAAAAATCGCCAAGTGTGATGTCTGAATTACGCGGAATTTCCTTAAATTTACAATCATAGCAAGATGGGCGTTCAAACATGTTCCAATGATAGCCGCGACGGTAATGGTCATCGTGGCCTTCACCGTAATATTCCTTGCCATTGTCAAAAACCACTTTACGCGCTAGACTATGCCAACCATGTTCTTTGTTCTTTGCCTTGACATAGACAACCTTGCCGCCATATTGCTTTTCAAGCATATCCATGTATTTACGGTATGCCTTAGGTGAATTCGTCGCGCGACAAAGGAAATCAACAACAATCAGATTTTCATAATCTTTTCCGAGATAGCTGCGCAAAGCACCCATTTGGCAAGGCGAACCACAAGCCAAAACCTTTTCACCAGCAACAAGGAGTCTTTTGATTTCTTTATAAAGGCCGATTGCGGAACTTTGAACATATTTGCTGCTGCGTAAACGTGCCAAATCGCTTTTGTCATTTGATATAAAGTTGCATACAGTCAAGTCTTCGTTTTGGACAGCGCCACTTACATATCCGCCATCTTTGTACATTGCGTTGGCTAGTGCCGAAAAAATTCCACCGGAAGTGCTATCGAAGCGGATTGCAATGTTTTTATGGAATCCACCAACAACTTTGGGCGGATTCAGTTTTTCTGCGGATTTAACTTTGTCCATATTCTGGAGCGGGCAAACATTGTTGCACATGCCGCAGTTTACGCACTTTTCCAAATCGACTTTCGGATACCAGAATCCTTCTTCATCTTGTAGGAATGAAATTGCCCCCTTGGGGCAAATATCACCACAAGCATTGCAACCGCAGCATTGTTCTTTATTGGTTATCTGAATCATTTAAGCAACCCGCGTTGAACTTTTCCGCTAGATGTTTTGGGGATTTCGTCAACCCACTCATAAACGGTCGGAATCTTATAACCTTCCAGTTTTCCCAACAGAGCAGAAGCTATTACTTCAAACGTTGGGCGCACTACATTCGGTTTAGCCACAAGACATGCTTTCACGACCTCGCCAAGAACTTCACCCGGATCAGGTACAGCAATGCAGGCAGATTCAGCAATTTCGGGAATCAAGGCTAGCTGCTCTTCAACCTCAATAGGGCTTACTTTTTTCCCACCTACGTTGATGAGTTCCTTTTTGCGACTTTTCAGAAATATGTAACCATCAGAGTTTTTGGTTCCCCAGTCACCGGTTCTAAAGTAATCTCCGAAGAAAACATCGCTGTTTGGATGGTTGAGATAGCCCAGCGTTACATGCTCACCGTTAACGCAAATCTCACCTTCTTCTCCTAATGGCAGCATATTGCCTGATTCGTCAAAGACTTGAATATCCGTGTTTGGAGAGGCCTTGCCAACACTGTTTAAAGCATTTGCATCTTCGTGAAATTCCATAAATGCGGAACGAGAAGCCTCGGTAAGACCATAGTGCATGGTTACGCGGGTGTTTGGTAAAAGCGAAGCTAGTTCTTTTTTGTCACTTTCGGAAAAATAGGCACTGCCCATTTCTATGTACTTGAGTTGGGACGCATAATTGCCTAGCTGGTTGCCACTCATCTTTTGCAGGAATTTCCAGCTTGAAGGTACCATCGTAAAACCTGTTACGCCATCTTCTTCAAAGCTTTTGTAAATACGTTTGACGTTCACAAAACTTCCGAGCAAAATCAATGTTTGCCCATTGGACAAACAACAACGAACGCGTCCGAGTCCAAAGGAATGACTGATGGGAAGTGCTAGCAACTCAACATCATCGGTTTTATTGCGAATGAAATCATTGATATTTCGAGCTGCTGCCGCTTCGTTTTTAAACGTCAGGGGAACTCCTTTGGGTGTTCCCGTTGTACCTGTCGTAAAAAGAATGTCAGCCACAGAGTCCATATCGGGGAAAGCAACCTCCGATTGAAGTCCGCTTTCTTGGAAGGAAAAATCCTTGAGAGATTTATTTACCCAAGGTCCTCGAATTTTATCAAAACCGATGACAACAAAAGGATTTAGTGTTTGGGCAATAAAATCAAAGCGGGTCGGATTTGTTTCTGGGTCAATGGGGGCTACTTTAAGTCCTGCCAAATGTGCTCCGAAATAAGCGTATGCAAATTCAACCTGTTTTCCTGCAGCCAAGATAACGCATGAGCCATTTTGATAATTTGGCATGCCCTCAAAATATTTTTTTGCATCGAGGCAATGATTTACCAATTCACCATACGATACTGTTGTTTTACCGCTTTTTAAAGCGATTTTTTGAGGATTTTGCTTGGCAAACTCAAATATGGACTGCTCAACCGAAATCATTTTGAGGCGAGTTTTTGGGTGAGGGTGACAAGATCGGAAATATCTTCTAAATCCATGATGTCGGACTGACTGAACTTAATGGAAAACTCTTTTTCAAGGTTTGCAATGATATTCAAGTGATTCATTGAAGTCCATTCTGGCATATCACCAATGCCACAATCGAGTTCTATAGAGGACGGTTCAACTTCAAGAACTTTAGCAATGACGTTAATAATCTGTTCTTCCATAATGATACTACCCAAATAGGCTTTAGACTAAAACCAGCAACAAAAAAAATAACAAAATAAAAATAGAATTTTAACGTTTAAGATATTTTTTATCAATGGTTACTTTATTTTACCAAAAAAAGTTTAATTTTTCGTACAGCGCACGCAAAAAAGACATCCAACAACAGAACCAAAGCTACTATTATCGATGTTGATGAGTACGATTTATCAAAAGCCAAGTTATCCATAACTAGATAAATTGGAATATACTGGATAATGAACATTTCTAGAGATATTTGACTGAAGAAACTTACAATGGTACTCATACGAGCACCCCCCCCCCCTCCCTATATGGCAAAATAAACATCAACATAAACATGATTGATGAATATAAATAGGGATCAAGCCCATGTCCTAAGGGCAAATTCATAATGCACAATAGAATACCAACACCAGCAAAAGCGTGCCATCTGACATATTTTTCTTTTATCGAGCTATTAGCCAATGCAAATACCATTCCAACAATAAATGCAGGGCATTTATCATACCTCCAGTGAGCAAATCCAACATAAGGAGCTATAACACAATAGGCAATCACTAAAGCCGATAAAAAAAATACCTTTATAATTGTACTTGATTTCACATATTTGAATACTATGAAAAAGAAAACATAAAATAGAGCCAATATGTAGATAAACCAGGATGTCGGTATGAACGCAAGAAGTCCCACAGATTTCAATAGCTCAATTTGGTCAATTCCTTCAATGAATCTATAAATCACAAATAAAATGAAAGTAATCAAATATGGTATAAATAGCTTTGGAATAGAACGCTTCAGAAAGCCATTAATATAGTCAGATTTCTTGATGTACGATATAACAAGTCCATAACCAGACATGGCAAAAAAAAGATACATCACCCAAATTCCAATCCAACTAAATATACCTATACCAGGAAGATGATATTTTTCTAAATGATGAATGATAATAAGGAAAGGGAATGCAGCTTTTAATATATTAGTCTTTTGCTTGTCATAGTCGTATAAAGGATGGTTCAAAAAAGCATTTACAGAATCAAGCATTAAGGGCTCCTTTTAACCAATTCAATGATTTTTGCCGTTCGTTTGCTAAAGTCGCATTAATTTCGCTCCAATCAAAGGATTCTTGATCTTTGGAAATTCCAAGCAACTCAAAAAGTGATTCAAAGCGAGCGTTCCCACGGAATTCGTTAAGGAATAGTTTTACAGGCTTGTTAAATATCAATGAAAAAACAAAACCATGGTAGGAGTCGGTTACAATAAACTTGGCATCATTAAAATTGCGAAGCCATTGCTCTATTGATATTTCGTGCAAACCGGTGATAAAAGACTTCATATTTCGCGAATTTGCTTCTCGCTCAATAAAGTCCATTTTTTCTTGCGTAGAATCCAATATGTAGCAGAACATTTCTCCATCCATAGGAGTTGTATCTGCATTTTTTATCACATCCAGATAGTCTTCTTTTTTTAAGAGTAATGTGGAATCAACAAGCCATTCAGCCTTTGGGCTTGTCCAACCATAACTATCCAACACATTCAAAGCAGACTTTTCGCGAACAGATACCGCAGAAAATTGATTATAGTATTTCCTTAGTGATTCTGCTTCTGCTTTATCCAATTCGAGGTCACTATTGCCCAAAGAAGCTGCATAGGCAATTTTTTTTTCAGTTGAAGGTAAATAATCCCATAGGAACATTTTTAAAGGAAACGGCTGTACAATTTGTTTTCTCCAAACCTGATCGGATCCTACAATGTAGGCATCAAAGAAATTGTATTGTTTTAGGACATTACAGTCATTTACTGGTTCTGTATGTTTTATGTATCTGTCATAGAAGGGCTTAATTCGCTTGTAGTTAGAGATGTTTTGTTTTTGAGCATACAATTCAGCAAAAACACGCACCTTCTTCCGAAACACAAAACGCAGAATTAATCTTTTAATAGTAAATTTAATAAAATCCGTTTTCGAAAGACTAAAATTACGCATCGTCAATAAATGCGTTACCTCATGCCCCATATTTTTTAATACCTTAACAAGAGCAAATCTTTGCAGATTGCCGCCATAGTTGTCATCTATAGGCAAATTTAGCAGAGCTATTTTCATTTCAAGCCTAATACCTTATCATAAATTTCAAGTCTATTTTTTCTCAAAGCTTCCATTGAATATTTTTCTTTGACTATAGTATTAGCTTTTTGCGCAAAATTTTCACGTAAGGATTTGTCTTTCAATTTTAAAATAGATTCAACAAATGCTTCAGGAGTATTGCTCAAAAAACAATCCTTACCACTTTCAAACGGTAGCCCTTCTGCGCCAACAGTTGTACTAACAAAAGGAATTCCTAAGCTTGATGCTTCTAGAATTTTCATTCGAATTCCACTACCCACAGTAATAGGAACGATCATTATCGTATTGTTCAGGGCATCAGCAAGATTAGGAACAAAACCTAGAAATTCAACATTCTTATATTTCTGTAAAATTTCATTCCTTTTGTCCTCTGACCAATCGCCAATAATTCTTAAAGTATAAGAAGGATCCTTTTCTAACAAATCATTCCAACAATTTTCAAGAAACCACTTAATACCTATATAATTGGGGGAATGTGTTGACGGTCCCACAAATGACAAAATGTTGCTGCTTTTATAAGAATTTCTTATATTATTTTCTGTATTTACTACAGCGACAGAAGAATAAATAGGAACCTCAACTCCTTCTTGCTCTAGTTTCTTTTTATCAATATCTGATAGTGTAATTATTGCATCACATTTATTTAGTAGACCAATCTCTTGTATTTTTGACATTTCTGCAACAGCATGCCGATAAGGAGTAACACCAAGTGTTTGAAGCTTTAATTCATCAACAACAAATTTAATTTCATGATGTACAAAAATTTTTTTCACATTTGCAGGCAATGCAAGAACAAAAGGCAAACACGAACACATTTCCATTTGCACAACATCAATATTGTATTTCTTTATACAAGCATTTATAAATTGGATGTATTGATTTTTCGACGAGTCCAAAGAAAAAACATTTACTATGCTAGAATATGCATAATCAACACCTTCATATTTTAAGCGAATTTGTTTAATGATTCTATATATCTTTCTTTTCAGAAAAACATACAACCTTTTCCCAAAACTAATTTTTTGAGGAATGAGGAAAATATGATCTAAACCAGCTTCTTTTGCTTTTTTTTCAAAAAAAGTTTTATTACGAAAGGGTTCTTGATATATGTAAAAAGCTTCAACATCTTTTTTTACAGACATCAAGCCGTTGTACATCGCCTGATCACCTCCTGAAAAAAGAGGGAATGGAAAAGACGGTAATATAAACAAAACTTTTTTCATAATTTTCAAGCCCTAGTATTTTTCCCAAAAACCTTTCCAGCCTCTTCTATGTATGCCCTCCCAAAGCGAGAATCTGGCTCCATATAATTTCCCTCCCCCCACTCATTCCATGCTTTAACGAAAATCATTTTATCATTATCACAAGCATTTGATTCAACTAGTTTTTTTGTTTTGCAACACAATTCACCCCATAGTATAGGATTATTTTTATCAAGAATAAGACCTCGACCATTACTTCTCGGCGAATGATCAAACATAGGGCATATACAAGGCGTTACACCAGACATTTCCTTAAATCTTTTTAATGCAAAATGAACATAACTCGAATATGTTATCAAATACTGAGGTTTATGCATTAATTGATTAATTTTCTGTTTTAACCATTTAAATGAAAACCTTTTCCCCTCTTCAAAAGAATCTTTCAAGGCGTCTAAAACAACCCGATCATAGCACATTGGTTTTACAAAATCTAAAGTTTTCTTCGCAAACGTATACGCAAAAAATTCAAATCCGTTCAAACCATTTTCTTCAGCAAGAGAATTCCATATTTTTTTAAAATTTTTAAAATCTTTAAAATATTTTGGAGCGAATATTCCAAACACGAGTTTACCCTCTGAATTTCGAATATAACGTGAATCCTTAAAAGCTGGCAATAATTCTTTAAAGTGAGCTATATAATCTTCATCCCCCGGATACGTTTGCTCAACAAGAATTTTATCCGGAGCATCCGCAACCCATGTTTTTTTATACCAACTATGATTAGCCCAACAAAGACAGAATGGAAAATCTGGCTTGCCACTTTCAACAACTTCACGGAAAACACGATCAAGAAGTCTCTTGCCATTACCAAACCAATAATGCCAATAGCAAAAGCCGTACAATCCTGCTTCACGAGCTAATTCAGCCTGACGCTCTCGTGTTTCAGGAACCCGCAAATCATAAAAAGATAATTCCCGAGGAATTCGTGGTTGGTAATGCCCTTTGAAGAGTGGCTTTGCTCGCGCAACATTAGTCCATTCAGTAAAACCAGGTTCCCACCATTCATCATTTTCTGGAGTAGGATAAAATTGAGGTAGATAAAAAGCTATAACTTTTGAATTTGACATACTTAGACCCTATATATCTTTTTGATTATAAAAATGTTAACAGAAAAAAAAATCATTTTACCTTCCAATACCTATATAGCCAAGCCATAAAAACAGTAACAATTAAAGACACCATCATAAATAGCAACGGATTTTCCACTGTAAACATTTTTTTTACTCAGCAAAATCATAGGTATTCTTTGATAAATGTATAACGGAAACAAATTAATTCCTAACCAGCATAAAATACTGTTAGAAATTTTGATTTTCATCGTTATTTGAACAACAATAAAAGCAAATAATACTGATAAAATATTGTACTTTAGCGATATACAATCTGATTTGAAAGGAAATAACACACAGAAAAATAGAACGAAAGTAAATAAAATACTCCAATAGTGTTTTTTCCATAAGCAAACAATCATTTGCTTATTCCTCGAAAATAAAATTCCTGCGGGATAAGATAATATAGTGTTATACCAGCATTCAGCCTTTCCTGAAAATTTTAGAATTGCAGCAACAACAATGATTAAAAATAATCCCCAAAAATATTTTTCTTTCCTTATAAACAAATATGTTATTGTATAACAAATTAGAATTACAAAAATATACCAGTTGCTATTTCCAACACTAACCCATCCAATAAAACTCAATAAGACTTGAGTAGAATTTATGGGGATATCTAATAACAAATCAACTATAATGAAACAAAGAACTGCTATATCAAAATTTAACAGAGTTGGCAAAATACGATTTCTTGGCATTTTTGCTATGTAAACATCACCCTTGTTTTTGATAGCTTCCATAACTCCATAACCAGAATAAAAAAGAAACAAAACTACAATAAGCTGACCTAGCTCCCAATTTATGGAAAGAACTGTTGAATCACCGAATGAATTAAATTTATAACCACTTTTTACAACATACTGCAATGAATGTCGTAAAAAAACTAAAAGAATAAACAAACCCTTTATAGAATTTGTCTGCTCTCTTTCAAGAAAATCATCAAAATATCTGTTATTTGCTATTTTGATCTTGTACAAGCATAAAGCAGCAATCAGTAAAAGAAAGACAATCATTTACCTATCTCCAAAGAAAAAGTTTTTTATTCTTTCACAAGAATTTCCATCAAGATACCTTATAAAAAGCTCTTGCAAAAATTTTCTTTTTGGGGCATAAGGGTCTTTTCCTTCGTTTAAATCAGAAATTGCAGAACACAATTCGCTTAAAGTGTATGTTATATGTCCAGCACAGATACTTTCTATCGGTTCTATAAAGAATCCCCGTGTTGCACGGTACTCCTCAATATCATAGAAATAATAAATTATAGGACGATTTGTGTACAAGAAATCATAAACTGTTGTTGTATAATCTGTAATGATGGCATCGGATACTGCAAGCAAAGGATTGAGACTCGTTTTCACCTTTTTTACTAAATCACTATAATAAAGAATATGCTTTGATTCATCTTTTGAGATAACCTGAGACTTAGCTTGTTGTACAGGATGAACCTTCGCTATGATAAGAGTATTTGTGTCTTCCAATTTTTTTTCTAAACTAGCCAATTCATCTTTGCCCACATGTCCCCAAATTGAACGCATTTTCGTTTTAGAAGCATCATAAAGAGCTCTTCCTGGACATTCATAATCTCGATGAGTTGGTACATACGTTATAATTTTTTCAACATTAAAACCGACAATTTCCTTTATTTGTTTTCGTAATTTTGAATTATCTTTAAAAAAGATATCATTACGAGGAAATCCGAGAGATATAAAACGAGGGTAATAATGGCAATTATCTAATGCGATAAATTTTGAACAAATATCAGAAATAGAAAGATGATAATCAAAAAGTCTATACGTTTCCTTCTGTTCTGCAATCATCGTTTTGAAACCACCAAAGTTTATCCATCGATAAAACTCACCTTTAATAAGCCCCCCAAAATAATTAAGACAAATAATTCTTTGCGACTTCACCCTATACTGAATTCGAATGTAATCGTTATCTGTGAAGATAGTATAACTGTTATATACTGCATTCCGAACAGAAGATTCGTCATCAATAAAAACAAAATTGACTTTTCTATTAGAATTCTGTTGGATGTACGTCAAATACGACTGTAATCGCTCTCGGTGATAATAAACAACAAACAGCTCATAATCCTTAAATTTTTCATCATTCAATATACTATTGAATAAACAAAGAACATTTGACGATTCTCCGTTTAAAATGTCATATCCATCGTACCTACAATTTCCATGAGGATAAAACATAATTGATTTCTTATTTTTCGTCTTTAATTGATTACACATTAAAAAGAGAGCGTTGCTGCTAACACGAAACAGCTTTCTCATAATTCGAATAAACATTCTCAACCTCTCACTTTAATTTCTACTAATTCAACAAGTTCCAACACAAAAATCCCTTAAGAACGACACCTTTTCAGCATACAACCGAATAAGGTAAATGAGCCATCTTCTTTCTTCGTCAAATGAGTTTTCAAATAAGATATCGCATATTTTATTTTACAATATAAACCATTCTGCCAGATTGATGGTTGCAAATACATTCTAAAAACATAGGAGTAATAATTTGTTGTAGGAAAACTGGTCAAGCCAATAATTTTATACCCCTGTTTTAAATGATATTTTACAGAGCTTTTTGCGCCAACAGCTGTTGTGCATTCCATATATTTACAACCTGAATTTTGAGCCACACATACCATCTCTCGCTGTAATTTAGAGCCAATTCCACAACGTTTAACTTTGGGTGAAATTGACAAATCTTGAATAAAAGCATATTTATCTTGATTTTGGTTTTCTTCCTTTATAGAAACAACGCCAAACCCAAGAAATGAATCATCTTCCAAATTTATTGCAACAAATATTGCAGAATGTTCAGTGCATTTTTTAAATTCATCAACAGTCATAGACGAGCATTTGAAATTTAGCCCTTGTTGCAAACGCTCCTCAAAAGCATCATGCATTAAGTTTACAATTTGATCGTAAGTAATATCGGTTTCTTCACGTTTTTTTACAACGACGTTCATCTATATTAAACCTTTTTTTTTAAGATCAACAAAAGCATCAATAAGTTTATCATAATCAGATTTTGTAAGGCATCCTATATGTCCCACGCGGAAAACAGAATCCTTCATGTCACCGCCGTTCGGACAAATCCACATGCCGTATTCATCTTTGATTTTTAGGAAGATATCGTAAGCGGATGCTGTCGTCGGGTGGAGCGGGGTGACAGCATTCGAAAGCGACTCGGAGTAAATTTCAAACGGCAAGCCCTTGATTTTTTTGCGGAAATATTCAGCCAAACCAGCAGTCCGCTTAATTTCAGCATTGACGCCCCCATTCGCATCAATTTCTTTCAAACGCACATTGATTTGACGCAAGATGCTGACTGCGGGAGTCCAAGGAGTCTGTCCGCGTTCCGCATTTTTCAAAGCGATTTTCAAATCAAGATACTGGCAGCAGCATTTAGTACTTTCTATACGGTTCAAAGCCTTTGGCGACAGAGCCATCACCGAGATGCCCGGCGGGCAGGCTAGAGCCTTCTGGGAACCCGTAATCATCACGTCGGCACCGAGAGCGGTCATATCAAACGGATCTGCCAAAAAAGTACTGATGCAATCAACAATCTGGAACAGATTGTTCCTCTTGCAGAAGTCGCTAATAAGCTGCATATCGTAGTGAACACCGGTGGAAGTTTCGTGCTTGTTCACAATAAAAGTTGTATACCCCTTGCCTTCGTAAACGGCAAGATGTTCTGCCTTGAGAGCCTTGCCCGGCTGGAGCTTGATTTCATCGAAAGGAATTCCGTGAAGCTCGCAAAGTTCCACAAAACGGTGACCGAAACTGCCCCCGTTCACCACGATAGCCTTGTCCTTCGGAGTGAGCGTGTTCATGATAGCGGTTTCCATTCCAGCAGATCCCGAACCTGTAATGAACACAACTCGAGAATCCTCGGTCGCATTTGCAAATTTTTTTATCAAGCGTTCGTTCTCAAACATCAACTCCGAAAATTCAGCTGTACGGAAATACGGAACCTGCTCCGCACCAATAGCGCGGACAGCATCGCTAGATTGCACCGGACCTACGGTAAAGTTAATCATATACGCATCTCCAATCAAATTTTAAAGTAATTTTTGCATTCCCTAAATTGTTGCATGATTTCTGCCATGCAGATACTTTCACGACGGCGTAGCCTTGCCGACGAGAATCGCTTGTTGACTATGCAACTCATAAATTCTTGAATCTCGTAGCGCAGTCCGTAACCGTCCCACTTATAAAAGAATTTTTTGTTTTCATTCTGGTCTTCGTAGCGCAGCTCAAAATAATCAGTCTTCCACCAAGGCGAGGGAACATAGGCATAGCCTTTCGTTCCCGAAATAACCAGGTCACCTTCAGTTTTCACATCCAGACCGACTTTAAAAGAGCTAACAGCGTCAGGATATTTAATAAGTCCCTTCGTATAAACGTCAACGCCATTTTCAATCCGGGGGAAAAATTCAATCTTTTCGTAATTGACGCCCAAAAGCTTTAAAATAGGCAGCAATGGGTACGAACCCTGTTCGAACATGGCTCCGCCAGCTTGTTCCGAGTCAAATTCGCGGCCTGACTTATCGAGCAGCTGCGAAAGAGAAGCCTCCACATCAACAACTTTGCCGATGACGCCGGACTTTATCATGACCATTAGATGATTGAACGCTGGGCAATGGGCAGTCTTGTTGGCCTCCATCAAGACATCGCCTTGAGTTTCGGCCAATTTATAAAGTTCCTTCGCTTCACTTCCATCAAGAACCATCGGCGTTTCACAAAGCACATGCTTTTTGGCAAGTAGCGATTCTTTGATGCAGCGGTAATGAGCCAGATGCGGAGTCGCCACATAAACAGCATCGACAGCGTCGTAGAAGTCGCTTAGTGAGTCAAACATCTTTATTGAGTTTCCATTTTCATCAATTATGGATGAAGCAGCCTTCGCATCAATATCATAGGCAGCACACACATCCACGCCACTCACAACAGACGCTTCTGACGGGAATCTTCTTGCAACGCGACCACAGCCCAAAATTCCAACTTTGACGGTTTCTTGGGAGTTATCTCGCAGCATCGTAGAGCTTATTCCCTCCGTTCGCGGGAGGTACACCACCTTGCAGAACTCATTCAGGTAATCAAATTTTCCTTCCCAGTCACTGCCAATTGCAAAAATATCAACATTATATTTTTGAATGTCATCAATTTTTTGTCCGACATAATCTTCAATAATAACTTTATCCGCAAAACCAGTTGCTTTGACAGCATCCACTCGTTCTAGCACATTATTGCGAACATTCAACTTACCACGATCTCGGTCAAAATTATCGTTAGTAACTCCGACAATCAAGTAATCGCCCAACGCTTTTGCTCGTTTAAGCAAATTGATGTGTCCTTGATGCAAAAGGTCGTATGTACCGTATGTGATAACACGAGTCATAGAATTGTCCACTCAATTAAAATCCGTTTGTATTTTCTTTTTCAACAAATGTTCCATAAAACAACAGAACCAATGTCAACAGAATAGAACTTTTGATTTTATAGGCCCAATAGATAAATTTTCCAAACTTACCGATGCAATACACCTTGTTATTCAAAACCGTGTTTGAATAATTAGAATCGTTGAGCATTTGTTTAGATATCTGCACTTTTTTTCTAAAATTCAACCCGTTCTTTCGCGCAATGTTTCTCACAGCAATCATGTGAAGATAGTCCAGTCGAGAAAGCTCCAGATACTTTTTATACTGGTCATATAAGCCCTTGTCTATAAGCATTTTCTCTTGAGTTTCATAAAGAAATTCTGCAATATCATATAATTCCAACCGCGGCTTTTTGCTTGACGAATTTTTCACTAATCGACAATGGTAAAAAGGTTTATCAACCGTAGCTAATATACTTGTGCTTAACAAAACCGACGAAACAATAAATCGATCTTCCATCGTTCTTACGCATTTTGTGCAATAACGATTCATATTATCAACAAGAAGATCTCTTTTAAACAATTTGTCCCAGCGTGCTTGAGATATGCAGTTACTCAAACTTGGGAACACCATGCGATATATTTCCTCCATATCTTTGCCAGCATACAAGGGTTTTAGCTTTATACTCGAAGTATTTTCGGAAAACCTGTCAAAAATCGTCCTACCGCACATTACAACATCTGCTTCATACTGTTGCTGAGCCGCCAGCATTTCCTGATACATTTCAGGTTCAATAAAATCGTCGCTATCGACAAATCCAATAAATTCGCCAGTGCTTTCCTTAACCCCTAAAATCCAGGCAGACATTTGCCCACCATTTTCTTTAGTAAAAACTTTTACCCTTTGATCCGCTGTTTGATATTTTCTACAAATCGTTAAAGAAGAATCCGTCGAACCGTCATCCACAAGAATCAATTCAAAATCTTTATAGGTTTGTTTTAAAATAGAATCGATACATTCCGACAGATATCTTTCTGCATTATAAAGAGGAACAATTATACTAATCATCCAGCAGCCCTCTTTTTCTTCAAATTCAAAAGATGATTCGCGAATAAAAACAAAAAATACATTTTAAAACGAATCATTAACTTATACGCATAAGCCATTTTCCCATCTTGATGACGAATTAAGGCAGAGGATGTTTTATACGCCTTATCAGCAGTCAGTCGTTTTAGCTGAGATATTTTTTGTCTTAGGCTTAATGTTGAATTCGCCACATAGATGGACCAAAGTACACCATAAAAATTACGAAGACCACAAATTTCCCATTCTAATTTTTTTTCAAGATTAAAATCTTTTATACATTGCAAAAGATTAGACAATAAGATTTCATAAGCATTCAAAATATTTTCCCTAAAAACCTTGCTAACACTCTTTTCTCTATTAATGTAATAATATAGGGGTTTGTCTACATAGCAAAAACGTTCACATTTCAGCAAACATGGAACGAACATATTGACATCGTCAGCACTAAAAATTCTATCGTCTGTATATTTTAAACAACTTTGAAGCAATTCCTTCTTAATAAGCTTATTACATCTAGACGGTGAGATATAATCTTTCCCAAGAAGAGGTAAAGTATTTTTTTTTATTATCGCCAATTTTTCACTAGTATAAAAACCTTCTTTTATAGGATTTCGATGAAGAATTTTTGAAGTTCCATTTTCATTAACATAATAATGATTGCAAAGAACTATTTCTGCATCATATTTAAAAGCAGCATTCACCAGTTCTTCGTACATCGTAGGAGCAATACAATCATCGCTATCAACAAAACCGATATAATTTCCATTCGCTTTTTCTAGTCCCAACTTACACGCAGAGGTTGGTCCACCATTCTGCTTATGAAATACTCTAAAACGCGACTTGCCCTTACAATACTCTTCTACAATTTTTTCACTACCATCGTTTGATCCATCGTCTACTACAATAACCTCATAATCTTTGTAAGTTTGGTTGTTAATGCTGTCTAAGCAATTAACAACATAATTTTTTACATTATAAACAGGGACAATTATCGAAATCATAGACTTTACTCCTTCAAATCAGGCATCATGCGTTCAAACATTTCTTTCAAGTTGTACTTCGCGTTCCAACCCAGCGAATTCATTTTAGCAGAACTCAGCTTAAGCTTTGTTTGTGGCGCATATCCAAATTCATTCCCTTCCGGAATATCAAAGACAACCTTCGACTTTCCATCCGAAAAATTTTCCGCTACCATGCTTGCCATATCGTAAATAGACCGTGAAGTTTCTTCATTGACTATCGTATACGCGTCGCCGTTTTTCCCGGCTTTCAGCAGCAAAAAGATAGCCCGAATCACATCCGTTGTATAGCAATAATTGCCGCAAGAGAGACCATTCGTATGTAATACAATATCTTCCCCCTTTATCGCCGATTTTGCAAATTGTGCAAAGACTCGATTCTCCGTACTTGGCACACCCGCTCCAAAAGTCTGTGCCAAGCGCGCCACCTTCACAGGCAAGCCGTATTCATGTGCATAAGAGGCAGCCAAGCATTCGACTAAACGTTTTCCTTCGGAGTAGCAACTGCGAACATTCTGCAAATCAATATATCCAAGGTCGTTTTCGCCGACTCTTTTTTCTTCAAATACCTGACCAAAAACTTCCATAGAAGAAAGATAAACTATACCTTTTGCATTAGATTTTCGAGCAAATTCAAATACATTCTTTGAACCGGTATATATGCTATCAATAACTTCTACGGGATTTGTCATAAAAAATTTAGAAGTCGTTGAATTCGCCGTATGTATAACAAAATCACATTTGACAGTTTCAGGAATCGATTTTTCAATATCCTGATATAAGAAACTCACATTCGGAACAAGTCCGTTTGCATCAAGTTCTTCTTGAAAAACAGAATTGACTTTTTCAGGATTTCTCGCAAGCCCTATGCAAAAAATCTTTTCATCATTTTCTTTATTGTATTCAACGATACCTTTTATTATTATCGAACCAATTAGCCCAGTAGCACCAGTAACCATTATGGTTGAACCGGAAAACTGTTTTTCCTTTAAATAAGCCGATATGACACACAAATCTTCCTGAAACGCAACAGATTTCATATTATTCCTCATATACCAATGTTCATCTCCATGTTACAACAATATCATGTACACCTTGTTTCTCTGGAGGAGGCGGTGTCATATAATCATCGCCATATAATACCCTTAACCATTCATCATAGCCTTTAGGGCCATAAAATTTTTTGTCTTCAAAATCCATCAAAATTCTCTCATCAAAGCAATTCCGATGGCAAATGCGATTAAATTCTCCATTAACAAGAGTATTCGCAAACTCGCAAGATTCTAAAGGATGTCTCTTAGCATACCATTTGATAAATTTTTGCTGTAACCTGTACGGCTTATTTTTATCTTTTACAAATACTCCGGCAATAGTCGCAATCCACTTTTTCAAGCCCTTTTTCTTTTCTTTCCAATACGGAATCGAGTGCTTATTAAACCAAAGCAGCAAGCCCAAAAGTTCCGTTATCTTACAAACCATTTTAGTTTTGAAAGAAAGATCTTTTAGCCCATCCTTAGGGAAAACGTCTATGTATATATAGTTTTCTTCAGGCCAGGAATCTGGATACTCAATAAGTTTTGTTCTCGTATCACTCAGCTTACTAAAACAAAAAAGAGAATTTTCAGGGCGCTCCAGAATGATATGATCGTTAAGTTTGTATTGACGCTCACGAAGAATCTCTACCATGCGATCATAATCTGGACGCATCAAGCAAATATCCATATCATTATCCCACGGGATAAAACCTTTATGGCGAACAGCGCCGAGCAATGTACCCGCATCTAAATAATACTTAAGTCCATTTTCTTCGCAAAAAGAGGCAAACGCTTGGAGAATTTCCAGCATAATCTGTTTATGTTCTGCAAGAGTTATTGGTGTACCAGACTTCATATAGCGATTACCTCATTTTTTTGTGATGATTTGAACTATACTTTCCCTACTATTAATTTGTAGAAGAATTCCCCACATTAGCCACAATATATAACATCTCGAACCAGGGCCAAACGGAGCTTGCTCTTCAAACAAACTTATAAAAAACATCGAAAAGGCAAGTATGAAGAAGCATAAATCTTCTTTTTTACCTTTTTTTAAATTAGTGCAAGCCCATATTACAGGCAATAAAGCCATCGCAATTAATGGCCAAGCCAACAATCCGTAATTAGCTAAAGCTGATACATAAAAACAATCCACAGTGCTCATCCTCCCCAAACCAAATAAAGGAGAATTCCTAAACAGCTTTAATCCCATTGAAACTTCCACATCTCTTCCCGAAGACAAATCTGAAATATCAGAAGCATCTCTGCCTGCATAAACAATTTGATTTAGAAACGTATCAAAAGAATCGGGATTTGCAAAGAAATACACAGTTACCGCAAAAAGGCCTAATATGACAGTAATTCGAAGTTTTTGAGTCATCCTGTTTGAATATATCGAAAGTGTTCCCAAAAGAAAAATTACTCCTAAAAAAGATGACCTACACCTTAAATACAGAATATCAGTAAGCAAAAAAAGAATCGACACAATTTTAAATACTCTTTTTAATCTATTATCGGGTTCATACAAAATAGAACCAATAATCAAAGAACTCACAAGCATAACAGCTATTTCATTTTTCCCAAAAACATAGCCATAAACACTTGAACTTAAATCGCTACCTCTAAGATAAAAGGCAAACAAAAGAATTGCCATTATGGACGTGGTAATATAATACGAAACACAAATTCGTTTCAAGTCTACCGTTTTAAAATTCAGTCCATACCTTATTGCTACAATCAAAATGATTGTTGATATTGTTACAACCGGAAAGAAATGATTATAGAAAGCATTAACGTCATTTACAACACTTGTTATTACGGTATTTAAAGTAACTATAAAATATAAAAGCAGATGAGCATGAAAGAACGAACTACTGGCAAAACAAACACCTCGGAAAAGAAGTGTTATTGCTAAAAAAATCCAAATAGCAATTGCAAAAATTCTACCCATGCCACTGCTAACTAAAGCTGGGTAATAAGATACATTGGAAAGAACACAAGCTATACAAAGAAAAAGGGTTTCTTTACTAAGCACTTCTTTTCTCATTTATTTTCTCCAGCAAATCTTTCAACGTTATTCCAAACGGGCCATCATAAGGAGTTTCTCCGCATCTATCAACAAGGCGTCCTTGAATATCATAATCTGGATGACACATTATTTCTACTAAACCAGATTTACCCTCTATCTTCGTCTCAAAGAAATCGTCAAAGCTACCAAAAAAATCAGAATATGAGTTAGTTTTTCCGATGAGAAATTTATTAAAAAAACATTTTGCAACATTTTTTTTTACCGACATCGTTCCAATATTTCTTGAAATACGAATTTTCTTGATTCCATACGCATCCATAACCTTTTTGAAAATCGGATAAATAAACGGAGCCGTATGAATGTGGTGATGAGAATCCACATGATGAATATTTAAACCAGTTTTAACAAAACGGTTAAGTTGAGTTTTCAACTCTTCATACACACATTTTTTTTGCTTACTACTTAATGGTCTATAACGGTTAACATGCATATGAAAAGCTCCATTTGAACCGCAGAAAAATGGATCTTTTCTTATCTCAGAAGTAAGGGGGTACCCCTCCGTCAAATCAAAATGGATTCCAACAAAATCTTTTAATCCGCTCTCTTTTACTAATTTAACAGCATCGTCAAAAAAAGCACCCGTACTCATCATCGTTGTAGTCGTGATGTATTTTTTTTCATAAGCTTCAAGAATGGCCAAAGAGCAAGATTTATCCCATCCAAAATCATCGGCATTAACAACAATATCGAGCATACTTCACACCCTCATCAAAACATTTTTATCAGCTTACTAAATATATTCAAATGAACCTTAGCCATATTTTCTATTGTATACTTTGATATCTTTTTCAAACTAGATTCCGAGAATTTTTTCAATAAAGATTTGTCATTATACAATAATTGAATATCTTTCGATGCTTGCAAAAAATCTTCTGGATTAACGATAAAACCATTATTATCATCAACAAGTTCCAATCCAGCAACACATTTATCAGATGATATTATGGGAAGACCATATGACATAGCTTCATTAATGACCAATCCCCAAACATCACCACGAGTCATCAATATAAACAAATCGGACATTCTATAATAATCAGCTAATTCACTTTTAGATTTAAAGCCAATGTAATAAACATTGTCAAGTCCATTTTTTTCTTTTAATTCTACAAATTCACGGGTAGGCTCGTCCCCAACAATAACAAAAGCGATATCCAAATTTTTCAAGACAGAAGCTATTTTCAAAAGAACATCAAAGCCCTTTCCATATCCCCGATCATACGAAAAACGACCTACAGAAAGAACAACAAACCGCTCTTTTACATTTAATTTTTTTCTAAGATTATCTTTATTAGCTTCGTTTAATGGATTTTCAATATCAGCATTTTTTATAGAAGAAAAAGGATACTCGTACACTTGATCTCGTTTTGCACCATAATGAACAAGATAATTTGTTGTCACAGAACCAGAACTAAGCCAAGCCGACGCAGCACCGATGAAATGTCCTTTTACCTTCCTTTTCGACCAAGAATCTTGCGAAATTCTCCCACCATCAGCATTCAATACAAATGGGATTTTTTTTAACCTCATATATTCAATGCAAATCATGGATGTAAAAGTAGAATACCCCCCGATTACAATCAAATCGAAATTTTTTTTCTTTATATACTTTATAGCATCTAACGCCAAAGAACTTTCATTACCAATTTTTATGCTCTTTAAATAATTTTCTTGGAATAGAATCTTTTCGTCAGAACGCCATTTTTCATCTCTATCTTGAGCATTATTTCTTTCAAATAACACCGTAACATCAATCCCGCAACGAACAAGTTCATTAAAAAACTCTACGCGATAAGGCGATGGTAAGTTTGTCAAATAAAGAATTTTCATTTAATGACATCCTTATAAAGTTCAACATAGCACTGTGATGCTTTTTGTTTATCCATTATGTTATTCGATAAATTCGGATGAACATAAAGAACATCCTTATACCTACCCTGTTCAACAACGTTACCATCAGGAACAGATTCCATACTACCGCCTGTTTTGTAAGTGATAACAGGTGTTCCACAGGCTTGAGCTTCAAGGTTTACAGTAGGGTAATTATCTTCGTAAGTCGGATTAAAAAAAACATCTGCAGCCGTGTAAATTTCAGCCAGTTCTCGAACATTATTTGTTCTTGTAATTTTTAGAATATTTGAAGGCAATTCTTTTTTTTGCGGTTCCGTAAGTCCAACAAGAACAATTTTATAACTATCGTCAAGAATCTTTGATAGTTCAACAAAATCTTTCACCCCCTTACGAGCTTCCCATGTACTTGCAACTCCCAGGATAACAATTTTACCGACAAGCCCATTTTTTTCCTTGAAATCACTGGAAGTCGGTTTAAAAACATTCAAATCAATTCCATTAGGTATCACCTTTACAGGATATTTGTTCAAAAAAGATTGATTAACCTCGTTTGCAAGCCAATTTGAAGGAGTTACAAGAGTCATTTTTTTTACACTTGTGAACAAAGCTTTCTTTTTTAGCCAATTCTGCTTTGAAGCATCCCACAAGCAACTTGACGGATAACGTTTCTTTTGCGGGCAATTAAAACATCCCGTTTTCCATTTATCACACTTTACATAGCTATAATACGCACAATGCCCAGTAAACGCCCAGCAATCATGCAACGTCCAAACAACAGGCTTATCGGCTTTGGCTAGATAATTGAACAAGACTTCGATATTAATGTAATAGCCATGGATATTATGTAAGTGAATCAAATCGGGGTTATATTCTTTAACCCATTCAATAAACTTTTCAGTATCACGCCTAGAACTAAAACCGGCATTGTCAAAGATTCTGCTCTGCAATGCATGGAGTTTCACATCAAAATCGCTAC
Source organism: Fibrobacter sp. UWB4 (assembly GCF_002210345.1). NCBI lineage: Bacteria > Pseudomonadati > Fibrobacterota > Fibrobacteria > Fibrobacterales > Fibrobacteraceae > Fibrobacter > Fibrobacter sp. UWB4. The sequence goes on from NZ_MWQI01000008.1 coordinate 110,995, forward strand.
CAATGTGGATCGCATACTTCCGATATTTTTCAGGGACAGTTTCACGACCATACGCGATTTTACATTCGTGCCCATTCTGCTCCATAATCTCGGCTAAATCGGTACAAATCCTTCCCGTACTGCGAATTCCGCAAACACTGTTTATCTGGAGAATTTTCATGCTGTCCTCACATGCGACAAAATAGCACGATATGTTCTATCAATCTGATAATTCTCCAACAGATACTGATATCCCGCATTGCCCATAACCTCACGATTACTTGCAAGCATTCTGTCAACGCATGCAACAAATGCTTTTACATCATTACTTTCGCACCAATAACCGTAGCCATTTTCTTGAGCGATAAAACCAATATCTGTATTCGGGTCAGTCGCTGCAATTATTGGCATTTTTGCGGCAAGGTATGAAAGCAAACGCGACGGATAATTAGGTATAGTAAAGCGATGATCTAAAAATATCAAGCCGACATCACAATTTTGAGCAAGCGTTTCATAATCGTCTCTCGGCAAGCGATTAAATAGCGTTACATTTTTCGGGTTAGCAGAATCTATCCAATTCTGAATTTTGCCAAATTCAGTTCCATCGCCTGCGATAGCAAAATAGACCTCATTTCGATTTTTGAGTGCATCCAGACAATCTATTAAGAATGGTATTCCTTGAGGTTTTCCAAGGTTTCCGCCATAAATAAATATTGGTCTGTCTAAAGGAAGTTTGTACTTTTCACGAATAGCCGTTCGTTCCCGTACAATCTCTTCAGGACTTCTAGTTTCCGGCACAACATCAATAGAATTCGGAGCAACTTCGACACGTCTCGGGTCAACAAAGTCGTTGTGATCCAGCACGAACTTAACATTCGCAGGCGACATACAGCCGATATAGTCGCTGTTCTTGTAGAGTTCAATTTCTTTCTTGCGGAACATCTTGTAGAATAAACTATTCTTGCCAAACATTCCGATATCAACCGCATTCTGCGGAAATATATCCTTCAGCAATAGGTACGAAATGATATGGGGATTTTCTTTTTTAAGGAATTTAATGACCTTGGTAAAAGTGATGGGAGGCGTTGAATAAAGTACCAGATCAAATTTTACACCTTTTAGGTACTTTTTTATTGCAGACTTATACTGCGATTCTATAAGGAGTGTTCCAATTCCCTTTTCAACGACATTGGTCTTTTGGATGTTCAACGTTTTAACACCCAAAATTTTCACGCCACCCGATTCAATCAATTCTGTTTTTTTACCAAATCGCCGTTCGAGAGGCGTTACAATATACACCGAATGTCCCTCATCACGGAACTTGCGCATGAGGTCTGTGTAGATGCCATGCTCAACAGGATTTAAGATTTTTACAAGGGTAAGAAAAAGTATATTCATCATCACCCTTTACTTCGAATACAATCCGTCACCATTCATAAAACAGATCGATTTCATGCCCAATTCACGCGGAGCAATAAAATCTTTTTTCGGATTATCACCAACATATACCATTTGTTCAAACGGGACATTCAACCTTTTTTGCATAATCCGGAAAGCGATATCGCAAGGTTTACGGAATTGGGCGCCCCCCAACTCATCGGTGATTATAAATTCATCGACCAAATTTTCAAGGCCCAATGCTGCAATTTTAGCCCGTTGACCTTCAGGGCGACCATCGGTAATTACACCGATTTTGATGTTTCTTTCACGAAGTTTCTTGATTAGCGATTCTGCGCTGTCATAAAAATGAATGTTCGGAGCATGATTTCGGTAGATAGCCAAACATTCCTTTTTCAATGCATCATTATCGCCAAAGACTTCATCAAAAGCCGGCTTGCCATTTTCAAAGGCGTTCCACAATTTTTCATCCAAATTCTCTATTTCAGGGTATTTTGCTGCCACGGCTTCAAATCCGCTTTTGATATATTCCTTCTCGCCGTACAAGGTGTCATCTAAATCGAATATAACAGCTTGTATTCCCGCCAAACGGGATTCAACCTCGTTCAAGGAATTAACGACTACCGGAGCATTGTCTTCACTTACACAAATGCTTTGATCAAAGCGACTGTAAACAGCGTTGTCCTTGGCCGCCTTGGGCTGATATTCAACCTTTTTACCCATTAAAAGTTCAATACATGCCTTTGCGCTATCTGCGCCCGCCTTAATACTTAGCGGCGCACCACCACCAAAACGGGGGTTGATTTCGATGTAGTAATTGTCACCAGTCGAATTCTGCTTAATAAGCTGAACTGTAATTGCCCCACTCGGCCTGTAATCGGCAAGTAGGTGCTTGCATTCCGCAATCATTACATTATCCTGGGCAATGCGGGTCTTCAAAACTTCGCCACTGCGCACAGCAACTCGTTCACGGGGGGTAATAAATATCGGATTTCCCTTAAAATCGCAGAATGCGTCAATCGTGAATTCAGTTCCCTCAATAAAAGGCTGGATGATGTAATCGTCAATCATTGAAGCGTAGGACTTTAGTTCTTCCGCATTGTGAACCTTGTAGGCGTTAATGCTACTGCTACCGTCCTTGGGCTTGATAAAGGCAGGAAAACCACCTTTATATTGAGTATAATCGTCAATCGGCTTGGGTGATTTTAGACCACATTTGATAAAATAATCTGCCGTAAAGCGTTTGTCGCGACAAAGTTGAACCTTATCTTCGGCAGCAATTAAGACTTCTGTACCGATGGCCGTAAATTTTGCTTTGTTTTTAGCCAAAAGCAAAAGATCAGTGTCTATTGTCGGAATCAGCGCGTTAATTTTCTCTTGTTCGCATATGCGCAAAAGTTCGGGAATGTATTCGGGAGCCTTAATTCGCGGAACAATAATCTTCTTGTCGCAATAAAAAAGTGCAGGTGCGTTGTCAACAATGTCAGCGCCATAAATCACGACATCGGCGTTCAAATCCGTAGCAGCCTTCTTAAAGGCCTGCATTAACTCTACTCGGCGACCAACGCTTGTAAAAAGAATACGAATCTGACTCATTTAGACCCCATGAATACTTCCATCGTGGCTTCGCCTTGCTGGCTTATACCTTCTCGTTTTACCGTTTTCAAAAGCGTCATGAGGATGATTTTTACATCACCCATGAAGGTCACGTTGTTCACGTATTCTACGTCGTATTTGAATTTCTGTTCCCAGGTGATGGCGTTGCGACCGTTTACCTGCGCAAGTCCGCTGAGGCCTGGGCGCACATCGTGACGATGTTTCTGCTCGGAATTGTAACGCGGCAGATATTCAACCAAAAGTGGTCTCGGTCCAATCACAGCCATATCACCCTTGAGAATATTGAACAGTTCCGGGAGTTCATCGAGGCTGGTGGAGCGGAGAAACTTGCCGTAAGCGTTCAGGCGCTTGTCGTCAGAGAGCAAGTTTCCGTTGGCGTCCTTTTCGTTCGTCATCGTGCGGAATTTGACGAGCTTGAAGATTTTCTCGTTGAGGCCCGGGCGCGGTTGCGTAAAGAACGGGTTGCCCTTCATCTTGATTGCGCCGAGGACGGTGAGCACGACGAGGACCGGACTCAGGCAGATGATGGCAGCCAAAGCACAGAAGAAATCGAGAGGGCGCTTGAAAAAACGAGCGTACATTAAGCGACCTCCGCAAAAAACGGTGTTTTTTTCCAATCTTCGGGGAACCCCATTTCACAAAGCGGAACGTTTGGATAGCTCTCGAGAAGTTTAAGCAGACGTTTTTTCGACTTGTTTTTAGGGTATAGAACAGGCGTTACGCCCAATACACGATTCCAAACGCGCTCATGGTGAGCACAAATATTGCGGACCACGTTTAACGACTTCATCCATGAAATGAACGCACCTTTCTGTTGCGAGAACGCCATCGAGATTTCATTCTGCAAGTTTTTATGCATACCTTCATAAAACTTGAGCATAGAACCAAAAGTCATAAGCTCTATAGCCATCCATAAAGGCAGACTTTCTTCACTATCACCGTATTTTGTTTTAAAAGCAACAACACAATAGCGTTCCCAAACCTGATCAAGATTCGTCCCCTCGACAAAGTCATCAGAATCAGGTTTTCGAAAAGGGAAAAGGTATCCAGACAAACGATAATAATTTATCCAATTCAGGCGTTCTATCAAAGTATCACGATTGCAAACAAGCCCCCGCCGTATCAGCAAGTCAGCCTGTTCTTCAACTGTCTTGTAGGTCTTTGTATACAACATCACGCCCCTCACAAACCTACAAACAAAAAAACTCACCGAAGTAAGCTATGCGTTGCCGCATTGAAGCCCGGTGAGTATGACATATATAATATAACAAATTATCCACAGAAAAACAAGCCTTCTGCAAAGAAACACCCTGGAGTTCCCCAATCAAAGCAGGAATGACACGGATAAAGCCGCGGACAGCCCAGATTATTCGGCTTCGCTCAGGACGACGAAGTGATGCATGGATTGCTTCGCTTTGCTCGCAATGACGTATTGTGTTCATAATCATTCAAAGCATTCCTTGATGGTCTGGATGATGGAGTCTTGCTGTTCGGGGGTCATCTTGTTGTCGCTCGGGAGGCAGAGTCCACGGGCAAAGATGTCGGCGCCGTTGTCCTGGCACTCGCCTGCGATGTAGGCGTTGGTGCGGGCGCGTCCGTTTCCGTTCGCGGTGATGAACGCGTGGCTCATGTACATGGGCTGCATGTGCATCGGTTTCCAGATGGGGCGGCCTTCGGCGTTCATGGCGGCAATGCGCTCGAGAATCTCCGTCGGGCAGCTCTTGCCTTTTTCGTGGATGTACAAGGCTTCGGTTTCGCCGCGCACCTGCTTGCACATGGCGTTCTTGTCGATGATCAGGCAACTGAGCCAGAAGTTCGGTTCACTGTGTTCGGCGTCGTAGGGGTTCATCTGCACCGGGAGTCCCTTCAGGCCTTCCTTGTAGCGCATGTAGATGGCCTTTTTCTGGGCGATGTGTTCTTCGAGGTAGGGCATCTGGCCGCGCACCACGCCCGCGATCACGTTGCTCATTCGGTAGTTGTAGCCGATTTCTTCGTGCTGATACCACGGGGCGGCCTCACGGCTCTGAGTGCTCCACTTGCGCACCTTCTCGGCGTCTTCCTTGCTGTCGGTGAGGAACATGCCGCCACTAGAACCGGTGATGATCTTGTTGCCGTTAAAGCTGATGGCGCTGTAGTCGCCAAAGTTGCCGGTCTGCTTGCCCTTGTAGCTTGCGCCGAAGCTTTCAGCGGCGTCTTCGATGAGGAGGGCGTTATGCTTTTTGCAGATGGCGCGGATTTCGTCAACGCGAGCCGGGGTTCCGTAGAGGTGCACGAGTACCACCAGGCGCACGTCCGGATAAATTTCGAAGGCTTTCTCGAGGGCGACCGGGTCCATGTTCCAGGTTTTGTATTCGGTGTCGATGAACACGGCCTCGCCATTCTCGTAGGCGATGGGGTTCACGGTGGCATCGAACGTCATGTCGCTGCAGAACACCTTGTGATTCTGGAGCGCTCCGGTGCCGGCCTTGGGCATGCCGTAGAGCGCTTCGCCAGCGAGCTTAGTGCAGAGGTGGAGCGCGGCCGTGCCTGCGGAGAGAGCGACGGCGTACTTGCAGCCGACCTTCTCGGCGGCGAGGCGTTCGACCTCGTTGATGTTCGCGCCGACGGTGCTCATCCAGTTGGTTTCGTAAGCCTCGGTGACGTACCTAATTTCGTCGCCGTGCATCGTGGGGCTAGAGAGCCAGACCTTCTTCTCGAAACGCGTCATGGATTACCGCAACCTCGGGATATTCCGGCCAACATTTGTGTATAGCGACCACCGCTATCCCTTGTCCGGCCGGACGTGGAACTATTTGCAGCAAATTATAGTAATATTATTGTAATTTTGAAGGTTTACTACCAATTTAATGACAGAAATCTTACTTTTTTGAGTTGCGGGAGGAGATTACTCCCCCAATATCCATTCGCCAAAGAACGGATCTTCGAGTCCATAGCCAGTTGTCTTGATGACATATCCCTGCTTCAGCAGGCGCTTGATGGAGCTGAACAAGGTACTGGACGCCACCGACCGGTCTGCCATAGGGTTACTCCTATTGGCAAGTGCGATCATCACCTTGCGGTCGGTGCGATTCATATTCGCCCACAGGCGCTCATAGTCCAGAGAATGTTCCTCCACCTGCTTCTTTATGGCATACGCCACTGGATTTTCCTTTATCTTGCCATACTCGATAGCGTTATAGACCGCAGCCGAGAGCTGCTGCGTGTAGTAAGGGTGCACATCCGTAAACTTCAGAATTTCTTCGGTAATGGAGGCCTTCTGTGGAGCGGGCATATCAGGCAAGCGGCTTTCAATGTAGGCATAGAAGTCCCCATACGGGATTTTTTTCAGGTTCATACGTTCACCAAAATGGAAAAACGGGGACTTTTTCTTTTCGAAGATTTCTTCCATCATAGATTCCTGGCTACCCATAAAAATGTAGTTCAGCCCCTTTTGCCGTTGCATAATGGCACGCAGCTGTCTTGCCAAGGTCTTGTCGATGGAGTTCACTTCCTGGAATTCATCGAACACAACAATAAGCCGGTTCTTCACAGAAGACACCTTCTCCAACAGATCCAAAGAATCCTCCAGCATGGCGGAAGACTTGCCCACCGAAGGGACAAAACTCACATCCATACCTTCAGTCATCGGGTTATAAGAGAGCGTAGGCACAACACGGAAAAACTTCATAAGATGCTTGATTTTTTCGAACTTATGTATCCGGAACACCTGACGCAAGATCTGAGAGGCCAAGTCCTCCACATTTAGCACTTTCATGAAATCGATGGTTATGGACGGGCGACCAATCTGCTGTAGAGCCTTAGCCACCAAGCTGCTCTTACCAAACCTACGGGGAGATATCAAAACTAGGTGGTTTTCGCTATCCAGCATCTGCTTGATTTGTTCCAGCTCATTCACGCGATCCGTGAAATATTCGTCTTCGACGATGGTACCAAACTTAAACGGGTTCATAAGCTGCTCCTTAAAATTCAATTCCACTCTATGCGAAAATTTTCGATGCGAAAAATTTCGCATTACAAGTTAATATAGTTTAAACAACTATTTTATGCAACATACACACACCCAAAAGTGTAAAGAATGGGCTGCAGCAAAGAACGCAGTTTCATTTTTAAACATTCGAGTTTCATTTCAATACACTACACCCAAAAATCACCCTTGATTTGCGTTCTTGCGCGGGGAAACCGGTTTTGGCACGGAAATTGCTTTAAAAGGGTCGAACAAGAAAATGGTCCAATTTGGAACAGCTCCAACAATCAATTGGGCCAAGCAATTTAACTGGGCAAAAGCCCAAAAGAGGATAAAAATAATGATCAAGCCTTTAGCAGATCGAATCGTTGTCAAGCCGGCTGAAGCCGAACAGAAGACCTCCTCCGGTCTCTTCATTCCGGATAATGCAAAAGAAAAGCCGATGCAGGGTAAGGTCGTGGCCGTAGGTCCGGGTCGCAAGAACGACAAGGGCGAAGTCGTCGCTATGGAAGTCAAGGTTGGCGACGTGGTGCTTTACGGCAAATATAGCGGTACTGAAGTTACCGTCGACGGAGAAAACTTCCTCATCGTCAAGGAATCCGACGTTATCGCTACTTTGTAGTAGACAGTAGACAGTAGGCAGTAGACAGGATAAAAAATGGTGCCGTAGGCACATCTAAAACGGGCGGCGAAGCCGCGAAAATTTCACTTCTAACTTCCTACTTCCGACTTCTAACTAAATCAAAAATTTTAAAAAGGAAAACAAAAATGGCAAAGCAATTGAAGTTTGATGTAGCAGCTCGCGAATCCCTCATGAAGGGCGTTGACAAGCTCGCCAATGCAGTTAAGGTTACTCTCGGTCCTAAGGGCCGTAATGTGATGATCGCTCGTTCCTTCGGTGCTCCGAACGTCACTAAGGACGGCGTTTCTGTCGCTAAGGAAGTCGAACTCGAAGACGCATACGAAAATCTCGGCGCACAGATGGCTAAGGAAGTCGCCAACAAGACTTCTGACGCTGCTGGTGACGGTACCACGACTGCAACCGTTCTCGCTCAGGCAATCACTCGTGAAGGCTTGAAGAACGTCGCTGCTGGTGCAAACCCGATGGACATCAAGCGCGGTATGGACGCTGCTGTCGAAGCTGTGATCAAGGAAGTCGGCAAGATGGCCGTCAAGATCAACGGCAAGGAACACATCGCCCAGGTTGCAACGATTTCTGCTAACAACGACCCGGAAATTGGCGAACTCCTCGCCAACGCTATGGAAAAGGTCGGCAACGATGGCGTCATCACCATCGAAGAATCCAAGACTGCTGAAACCGTCCTCGACGTTGTCGAAGGTATGCAGTTCGACCGTGGTTACCTCTCTCCGTACTTCGTCACGAACACGGACAGCATGGAAGTCGCTCTCGAAAATCCGTACATTCTCTTGTACGACAAGAAGATTTCTACCATGAAGGATTTGCTCCCGATGCTCGAACACGTTGCAAAGCAGGGCAAGTCTCTCCTCATCATCGCCGAAGACGTCGATGGCGAAGCTCTCGCAACGCTCGTTGTGAACAAGATGCGCGGCACTTTGAAGGTTGCTGCCGTTAAGGCTCCGGGCTTTGGCGACCGTCGTAAGGCCATGCTCGAAGATATCGCTATCCTCACTGGCGGTATGCTCGTCTCTGAAGACACGGGAGCAAAGCTCGAAGATGCTCCGGTCACCGTTCTCGGTAAGGCAAAGTCCATCACCATCACGAAGGACAACACCACGATCGTCGAAGGTGCTGGCGACGCCGCTTCTATCAAGGGCCGTATCGCTCAGATCAAGAAGCAGATTGAAGCTACCACGAGCGACTATGACCGTGAAAAGCTCCAGGAACGCTTGGCAAAGCTCGCCGGTGGCGTTGCTGTGATCAAGGTCGGTGCTGCTACCGAAGTTGAAATGAAGGAAAAGAAGGACCGCGTTGACGACGCTATGCACGCAACTCGCGCTGCTGTCGAAGAAGGTATCGTTCCGGGTGGTGGCGTTGCTCTCATCCGCGCTGAAAAGGCTATCGACGCTCTCACGTTCGACAATGCCGACCAGAAGACTGGTGCTGCAATCATCCGCCGCGCTATCGAAGAACCGCTCCGCCAGATTGTCCAGAACGCTGGCCTCGAAGGTTCTGTGGTTGTGAACAAGGTCAAGGAAGGCAAGGACGGCTTTGGCTACAATGCTAAGACCGACACTTACGAAGACCTCATCAAGGCTGGTGTCATTGACCCGGCTAAGGTGACCCGCACGGCTCTCAAGAACGCCTCCTCCATCGCTTCGATGATCCTCACGACTGACTGCGTGATCACCGAAAAGAAGGAACCGAAGGCTCCGGCAGCTCCTGCTATGGATCCGTCCATGGGCATGGGCGGCATGATGTAATCAACCGCAGAATGCGCGCAAATGTCAAACGACAAGTGCGCGCGACCTAGAATTTCATATTCTAACTCCACTGAAATCCCGACTCTCACGAGTTCGGGATTTTTTTTTCGATTAATTCATTCGCTTAGTTCAAATAAAAACTTAATCCGCCTGTAAAGCCATAACTAGCAATACTACCTTCAACAAGCGACATTACGAAACCAGCACTCACTTCAACCCAATAGAACCTATACCCCATCGTAAAATAGTTCGAATGAATTCCAGAAAGGTCCGGACTCCCCCCTTCAATTTCGGGACTTGGCGCATAGATGCTCAGGCTATAGTTTAAAAAGAAATCGCCAAATATCAAACCGGCAAATCCACCACCAAATAAAGACGTGCTAAGGCCGTGACTTTCATTTGAAAAAGAATCACATTTATCATCGCTAAATAAAACAACTTCGCAATGCTCCCCCACATAATCGGCATCGAAGTTTTGGAGGTAAACCCCAATGAAAAATCCAAATTCAACGTGTGAAAAGTTGCCACCAAATGAGAAGTGGTGGTATATGCCGTTGTTGTACCCTAAGCCTGTCCCCCAAAAGGCACTATTAGCCTTGTAAAAGAAGTCAGCCTTGCCCGTAAATTCGACACCGCCCATTTTATAAAGCCAATCCGGTTCCACACTCTCTTTTGACTTATTTTTTGAATTTGACGTTTCTGGAGTAATCTTTACATCTCTTCGCGTATTACTATTAATTTTACCCGTAACACGCCAAGAAGCGGAATGTGGTTGTTGATAAGTATTTGCCCCATGGACTTCGGGCGCTTCAGAAGCCGTCATATGCAGCTTTTGAAAATGCGTATTGATACACCCCGTAGAGACTAGAGCAAACAAAGAGCAAAATACCGGAAAAAGAGCACGCTTTAAATTCATACTTACAAAATAAGTAAAAAGCGAAGCAAAGAAAAACAATTATACGCAAAAAAGGAGCCCGCGCAGGCTCCTTTAAATTTCATCTAATAGCCAATGACTAACGACCAATAGCCAATCGCTAGAACATCTTTCTCGTGTTGCGCTTGGGAGCAGGGGCCGCGTCATTGCCCTTCCCTTTCTTCTTGGGCTGCGGGGCTTCGTAGCGGTTGTTTTCGACAACGCTTTTGTTGCTAAACAGCGTTGCGTTATCAGCAGACTTTGTCTGCGACGAGAAGTGGTTGCCATCGCAACGTTCCGTCGGGCCGTAGCCCGCCGTGTAGAGGCAGTAAGTCTTTTCAGAGCAGAACTCACCTGCGATAAGACCCGTGTGGTTGCAGATGCCACGGCTAATCACTCCAGGCGGAACCGGGAACGGGAGCTTCGGCAAATCCTTGTGCAACTTAGTCATCGTGGCCATCCAAATCGGGAGAGCGTCTTCGGTACCCGTATGACCGGCACCCATGGTCCCCGGCGTATCGGAACCGACCCACACGCCCATCGTGTACTGCTTCGTAAAGCCGATGTACCACGTATCCGTGTAATCGTTCGTCGTTCCCGTCTTACCACCGCTCGGGTGGCGGAAACCGGAGTTCCAGACGCGGGCAGCCGTACCACGAACGTTCACGTCCTTGAGCATATCGACCATCAGGTATGCCGAAGCCGGGCGCAAGACTTCATGTTCGACCTTAGAATTCTTTTCGACAATTTCGCCATTGCGGTCCACGATGGATTCAATCATGTACGGTTCGATGCGGTTACCACCGTTCGGGAACACGGTGTAAGCAGACGTCATTTCCATAAGCGTTGCACCCACGGAACCAAGCGCCAAGCTCGGGACCGCCTGCAACGGAGCACGCTTGATGCCGAACTTGCGAGCGTAGTTCACCACGTTGCTGAGACCGTACTTCATACCGGTCAAAATGGCAGGAAGGTTCTTGGACTTGTACAGAGCGCGACGAAGCGTCATCATGCCTTCGAAGTCATGTTCGAAGTTACCCGGGCGCCAGACCTTGTTCGGGTTCTTGTCATCCGGATCCGGAATCGTCACCGGCTGGTCGTTCACGGAGTCGCAGGGGCTAGCGCCGTTGTCCATTGCGGTCGAATAGACAATCGGCTTGAACGAAGAACCCGGCTGGCGTAAGGACTGCACGGCACGGTTCCACTTGGACTTGTTGAAGTCGCTACCGCCCACCATGGCACGGATTGCACCAGTCTCATTCTCAATTATAATTGCGGCTACTTCTGCGTGATGATAACGGATACTGTCCGGGAAACGGGCATACTGGCCACGCTTGTTGCGGACAGTATCAGCCGCGAGATATTCCTTCTTGAAGAGCGTATAGACGCTATCGAAGTGCGCAACGACGCTGTCTTCAGGCATGTCATACTTCTTGGTGAGCTGGAGTCTGCGAGTAGCGCGGTACTTGATGCGGCGACGGACACGTTCAACCTGTGCATAGGCGACACTGTCAAGGAACGCCTGGATTTCCGGATCAATCGTACTATAGACGGACACGCCATCGGCATAGAGCGAATTTTCACCGTACTTCTTTTCCATGTACTTGCGTATTTCTTCGAAGAAATAAAGGCCCGTTCCGGTCACGTCTTCTTTCTTGGCGAGCACAATCGGCTCTTCAATATACTTGCGGTATTCCTCGTTCGTGATGTAGCCGGCATCGCGCATGGCATAGAGCACAGTGTTACGGCGGCGCTTGGAAGCCTTCGGATGACGGTCGGGGCGGTACGTTTCGGGGCGCTGCAACATGCCCGCGAGCACAGCGTATTCCGGGATAGAAAGGCTATCGAGCGGCTTGCCGAAGTAGAACTTGCCTGCCGCCTGGAAACCGTAGTTACCGCCAGCGAGGTAAACTTCGTTCATGTAGAATTCGAGAATTTCTTCCTTCGTGTAGGTCTGTTCGATGCGGATAGCCGTCATCATTTCCTTGATCTTACGGGAAAGCGAGCGTTCCGGCGTGAGGAAGAGGAGCTTGGTGAGCTGCTGCGTCAAGGTCGATGCACCGCGGAGCTTGTTGCCCGAGACGGCACTTTCGATAAGCGCAGACGGAATCGCCCAAACGTTCATGCCCCAGTGCTTGTAGAACGCACGGTCTTCGGTCGCCATCACGGCATGGATCGCATTCACCGGAATCGAGTCGATGGAAGTCCATTCGCGACGTTCCACGAAGTATTCGTGCGCAATTTGGCCATCCTTGTCGTAAATGTTCGTCACGAGTCGCGGATTAATCTGCTCGAGCTGCGAAAGCGACGGCAGTTCCGGCGAATAATGAATGTAGACGGCCAGCGCAGCGATAAACGCCACGAAAATCGGGCACATGAAAATAAAGAACCAACGGAAAATCTTGTTGGCAAAGGCAATCTTCACCACGCTCCAAATTTTCTGCCAAACGAGGGAACCATACTTGACGATGGCCGCACCTAAAATCTTCATGAATGATTTGAACTTATCCATTTTAAGTCACACTAAAAAAGTTTGGGGACAAAAATAGCTAATCCGGGCGACCTATTAGTTATACGGGAGCGCAATTAGGGGTTAAATAGGGGTTAATTCGGACATACATACAATCAAAACGGGAATGCAAGTAGTCAAAACAAGAACAAAAATGGTCAAAACAGGAATAAAAGCCGCAAAAACAGGAGTGCGCGGGAAGTACGCGAAAAATTTTTCAAAAAAAATCATTTTTTTTGCACTTTACCCTTGACATTATTTTCGATTATTCTATATTTGGACCCGTCAACGAGAGAAGACAACAAAACAAAACGCGGATGTAGCCCAACTGGATAGAGCGTTTGGCTACGAACCAAAAGGCTCCAGGTTCGAGTCCTGGCACCCGCAGAAGAAAAGGTTAGTCGCAAGACTAGCCTTTTCTGTTTTTGTTTACTAAGAAAATGCGCGACGCACTCGTGATTCCGGCCTCCGAGCCGGAATCACAACAAAAAGCCCCGGAACAAAGTCCGGGGTGACTGCATTAAGATAAAAGCCTCACAAGCTTTTTGGGTGGAAGCTTTTGCGGTGGGCAGGCGTGAAGCCTTGGCGGCGGATGGCGTCGAGGTGAGCCTTGGTGCCGTAACCGGCGTGCTTGTCAAAACCGTAACCCGGATAAAGTTCTTCTAATTTATCCATATAACGGTCACGGAAGACTTTCGCAAGAATCGAGGCGGCCGAGATGCTTGCGATGCGACCATCGCCTTTGACGATGGGCATCTGTTTTTCGGCAGGAACGCCGCGAATCTTGAGATTACCATCGACAGCAATGAGGATGTTAGGGAAACCGTTACTGGATCCTTCATTTCGCTGCGCTTCATTCAGGATGACATTTGCGGCGTCTTTCAAAGAACCTTTGACTTCGATGGGGATTTCAGGAGCAGTTTCGTTGAGACCTGGGAATCCGAGCGCTTGCAATGCACGACGCATCGCCAAGAAGTCCGCTTCAAGAATGTTGATTTCGTCAATTTCTTCGACGCTAGCACTTGCAATCGCATAGCATGCACAAGCGTCCTTGACCGCATCAAACATCGCTTCGCGCTTGGGGCGAGAAAGCTTTTTGGAATCGTTCAGCGTCAAGAGCGCATCGGGCGACTTGAGCACGGCAGCACAAGCGACAACAGGACCCGCGAGCGGTCCACGCCCAACTTCGTCAATGCCCACGACAATCGCGGAATTTTCCGACGCGTTTCCAGAAAGCGCTCCATTCGCACCCGCAGAAAACAAGTCCAAGTCACCGCCAAAGGCGAGAGGATTAGCCGCGAACCTGCGCAGCGCCACCTCCCCTTCTACCGGGGATTCAATGTTTTCCAAAAATGCGGGCAGTTTAAATTTCATAAGCCAAAAATTAGATAATGTAGGAGCAACACAAAACGCTTCATCGTCATTTTCTGCGATTAGCATTCGTCATTCTGAGCATCTCGCACTCGTCACCCTGAGCATAGCGAAGGGGCCAGTTACATTCCGCTTCTCTGTCATTTCGAACGAAGTGAGAAATCCAGTCATTTTTCGTTTCGCAATACAAGACTTCACTGGATGGGGCTATGCCCCAACTCTTTGGCTCGGTTATGCCCATGCAAGCATGGTCGCAACACTCGCCTTCTGAGTTGTCTTCCGCCTTCGGCGTCAGAATGACGCAGTACAAGACTTCACTGGATGTTTCGAGGCTTAGCCTCTCAACATGACGCGGTTCAAGAAGCTCTCAGGATGACGTTAGTGCAAACCCAGCGACTTGGCGTAGTCGCGAATAGTCCTCCAGTACAAAGCGTGTTCTTGCACGAGGACGCGGGCGGCAAGCGTATCAGCAGTGTCGTCTGGCATCACAGGAACTTTGGTCTGCGCCAAGATGCGACCGCGGTCAATTTCTTCACTGACGAGATGCACCGTCGGGCCAGATTCCGTTTCGTGCGCGGCAAGCACAGCTTCGTGAACGTGATGGCCAAAGAAACCTTTACCGCCAAACTTCGGCAACAGCGACGGATGAATGTTCAAAATGCGATCCGGCATGCGCTTGAGCATGCAAAGCGGGAGCGCCTTCATGTAACCCGCCAAAATCAAAAGGTCTACATCGTACTTGTCGAGAACTTCGAGCATCGCGGCTTCGAACACAGCCTGATCCGGATGAGTCTTACCCGAAATGTGGCGAACCGGGATTCCGAATTCTTCGGCATGATGCACTGCACCACAACCCGCGTTGTTCGTAATCAAAAACTTGCACTGGGCTTCGAGGTCACCCTCGCCAATGTGATCAATAATCGCTTTGAAGTTGCTTCCACCGCCGGAAGCCATGACGCCAATTTTAAACATGCGCCAAATATAGTTTAGTTATTAGTTATTAGTCTTTAGTCATTAGAAATTTGCATGATAAAAAGGTCCAGCAACTCCATACTCAGGCAAAATTATTAGTTTGTTGTATTTTTTTTACTTTTTACAACTACAACAACTAATGACTATAGACCAAAGACTAAAAACCAATCTACTTATGATCAATTCCTGGCGGAGTGCGGAGGTAATAGATGACGCACGGGACTGTTATGCAGACAACCCAGACTAAAAAATTGACGTAGACAAACCACGATTCAAAAGTCACGTGGGCTGGGATAACGTAAGCTTTCAACAGGGAAAACACGACGATGAGGAAAACGCCGGGGAGCATATGTGCAATCAACTTAGTCATACCCTAAAGATAATTCAAATCAAAAACATTTCATGTAAAAAGACTGCAAAATACAAGACTTTACTAGATGGGGCAAGCCCCAACCTCTTCGGCTCGGTTATATCCATGCAAGCATGGCTGCAACACTCGCCTTTCGAGGTTGTCTTCGGGCTACGCCCTTCGCTCAGGATGACAATTCAGCCCACCGTCTACTGCCTACTGCCTACTGCCTACCGTCTACTCATTTACTATCTTTCCACCCGTATAAACCTTTAAATATCGGACCTCATTATGAGCATTAAAGAATATCTTGCCGGTGCAAAAATGTCCGGCTCCGTCCAGAAGCTGATGACCCCGGGTCTCGCTGTGGAATTCATTCAGCCGTGGTACACCCCGCTTTCTACAACTCCTTCCACCACGGGTATTGCCGTAGGCGGTATCGGTTCTACGTTTA
The DNA here is from genome assembly GCF_002210345.1 of Fibrobacter sp. UWB4. Lineage (NCBI taxonomy): Bacteria > Pseudomonadati > Fibrobacterota > Fibrobacteria > Fibrobacterales > Fibrobacteraceae > Fibrobacter > Fibrobacter sp. UWB4. The sequence goes on from NZ_MWQI01000008.1 coordinate 126,924, forward strand.
CCGCAACGCCTGCAGGCACGACTCCCGTGATGAACGTGATGCCGGGCGTCCAGGTTCGCACCGAAAAGGCATCTGACCTCCGCTTCAACAACTTCTTCTTCAAGGAAGCTGTCCTCAGCGCAAAGGCTGCGCTCGTGATCGGCAACTTCGCTGCATTCGGCATTTACAACAACAACTTCCCGCTCCTCGACGAGAGCGGCGCACGCGTTTTCGGCGACGCCGACATGAAGGACCAGAAGAAGGCCGAAGCGAAGCTCAACAAGGTTCTCGCCGACAAGACTTTCTTCGAAACGAACAAGGCCGCTTTTGAACGCTGGCACATCCAGTTCAGCGACCGCACCCAGGCTTTAATTGCCGAAGGCAAGGACTCTGCCGCCATCAACCGCGCCGTGCTCATCGACTTCTTCGACGGCATGGTTGGCGAAAAGGCCGCCCGCGAAGGCGCCCTCACCGCCGCTTGGACAAACGACAGCGAATTCCTCGGCCAGCCGGGTTATGACGCCGCCAAGATGAAGTACACCGCCCTCTATCCGGTCAGCGAAACCGTTTACGAAGGCAAGGGTGTTTCCATCACCAAGACGCAGTCCAGCTACGTGACTCCGGGCGACGAACGCCTCTCCAGCCTCCCAGTGAACGCTACCGTCTTTACGCTCGAAAACAACACCAAGGAAACCCGCGAAGTGACCATTGTCCAGATTCAGGACAGCATCACGGGCTACATGGCCAAGAAGGACCGCCAGGGCGTTCAGGACTCCAGCTTTGTTCTCGTTCCGGCCGCACGTTTCCCGAAGGGTGTGCAGTTCGATAAGGAGCTCGAAGATGGCCGCTCTGTTCGCGGTATCGAATTTTATAACGAAAAGGCCCTCGCCGAAAGCGACTTCAACGGTTGCATGGGCGTGAGCGTGGCTTGGAACAAGAAGGACAACCTCAACGTTTCCGTGAAGCCGATGTTCTATCAGGATGACGCCAAGTCCGTCTTGAAGGCAGCTCTCCAGAGCGGTCGCGTTGCAAACTCCTGGGTCAAGAATGTTTACAGCGGCCGTGAAACAATTGCCGGCGCCATCGCCGTTACCGCAGTCCTCAAGCCGAAGCAGAAGGTCTCCTTCCAGTTCAACATGGTGCTCGACTTCCCGGAAATCAAGCTGAACAAGCTCACTTCCGCCAAGAAGTACACCGCATTCTATCCGGAAGCATACGGCCGCGTGGTCGCTCTCCTTACGGAAGCTCTCGCCGCCGACAAGACTTTTGACGACCGCCTCAAGGCATTTGAAAACCTTGTTCCGAAGAAGCCGGTCGCCAAGCTCTACAAGACTGCCGCCAAGCAGGCTGAATTCAAGAGCCTCGCCATCAACACGCTCAGCTTCCTCGCCGAAGCCACCGTGTGGGACAAGGAAGACCGCTTCCTCGTTCGCGAATGTGCCGACTATCCGTTCTTCAACTCTCTCGACGTTTACTTCTACGGCAGCTTTAGCTTGCTCGCCCTCATGCCGCGTCTCGATGGCGTTGTGATGAAGCGCTTTGGCGATGCCATTCTCGCCGTAAACGAAAACCGCCGCCGTCACCACGAATTTGTGAACCTCCCCTACGCCGACCTCCCGGATCCGAAGCTTGAAGGCCCGCGCGCTGTGCGTGGCGCAGTGATTCACGACCTCGGTAGCCCCTTCGACGCCGAACCGGATGCCTACGACTGGCACAACGTTAAGGAATGGAAGGACCTCGCTCCGAAATACGTGCTCATGGTCTACCGTCACTACCACAAGACGAAGGACATGCAGTGCCTCGCCGATTGCAAGGAAGCCGTCTATGCCGCCATGGAATACCTCGAAAAGATGGTGAACCCGGGCGAAAACTTCCCGCTCACGCACGGTACGGACGATACGTTCGACAACCTCTGCAGCTACGGCATCTCTGTTTACTGCGGTTCCCTCTGGATTGCAGGCCTCCGCGCTGCAGCAAAGATCGCTGAACTCCTCGGCGATAACGATCAGGCTGCCAAGTGGAACGAAAAGTCCGAAGCCGCCAACAAGGAATTTACCGAATCCCTTTGGGACGAAAACGAAGGCTACTTCCGCTTCTTCATCACTCCGATGGAAATGAAGGACTTGAACGTCGAAAAGTACGCCGAACTCCGCGAAGCCGTGAAGGTATCGCTCGAACTCCCGGAAGATCCGAACGCTGGCGTGAAGGCCATCAACGAATGGCTCTGCGCAGGTGAAATCCCGGACGGCGAAGACCTCTCCAAGAACGAACTCCGCGGTCTCAAGAAGGCTTGGATTACGGCTCAGTGCAAGGAAGCCTACACCAAGAGCTGGGAAGCAAAGATTGCCAACGACTGCGACGACGTGTTCGCCGATACGATGCTTGCCGATACCTACCTCCGCTTGCTCGACCTCGAACCGATCACCGACAGCGCAAAGGCCAAGTCTAACTTGCTCAGAATTTTCAATACGAACTATAAGGCCAACAGCCCGCTCATCGGTGCTGCAAACCTTGTTCATAAGGACGGTTCTCCGCTCGACGAATTCAACTTCCAGGCTCACGACGTTTGGATTGGTATTCAGTACAGCATCATGACAGCCATGATGTTCCACGGTTTGGAAAAGGAAGCCTCCGTGCTCGCTGATTCCATGATCGGAAACCTCTATGACGAAGCACGCGTTCCGTTTGCAGCACCGGAAGGATTCAACGGCTCTTGCCGCCTCCACCCGGAAGCTCTCGTTGCAAAGTTCGGCCTCAGCGCAACCGCCGCCGACAAGATGCACAAGGAACTTTTGAAGAAGGGCGCTCTCCTCGCCGACTCCCGCATCAGCCCGAAGCTCCCGCGCAATCTCGCCGCCTTCACGAAATCTTTCGGCGCCATTGCCAAGAGCAACAAGGTCGATGTGAACGAACTCTTCACGCTCCTCCACAGCACGGCACTCAAGTACACCGCTGGTAAGTACTTCCGTCCGGGCATGGTTTTCGCCCTGCTTTATAAGTAAGGAAAGGCAAGGCTCCAGAGAATAAGCTCGCACGCTCACAGGTCCTCCCTTCGGTGCGGAATTGTTCGCTTTGCGACTTATTCTCTTACGGATTAATGCAATTACTTGAAAGCTACGTTTTTGTATCCATAAACTTTAAACAGGTGTTCCAAGCGGAGCTCCTGTTTTTTAATCATCGTAGGCTTTTGGAACATCTTCGACACGCACCACATCAAGATCCACAATCATCATCTTATTGTCAAAATTGATATTTCCACCATCATTGAGAACAAGTTCCTTTGCACTATAATAAACGGGATCCGTATTCACTTTGAAAAAGATTTCCGATTTGCAGAGACATCTCTTGGCGTTTTCGTAATCATATTTCACATTTACGTAAAGCGTAGAATCCGAAGCTGAAACTTCCAGGCTGTCAATAACGACATCGCAAGTCATTGAAATATTTTTGATGGTAAAACCAACATTTTCAAGTGTTACATAACGATACACCTCTGGCGGAACCGCGGCATCAAGCATCGGGTCATCCACAGTTCGTCGCGCATCGCACTGAATAACGGCATCTGTAACAATCACGCGGGACGGATCAGAAACGGCTGAAGAGGATCCAACTATAGAAGAGGAAGATTCACCAGAATGCGTATTCGGAGCTACAGGAGAAGGATTATCGCCGCATGCGAAAAGCGCAAACGAGAGAGAAGTTACCAAAGCCGCCGAGACATAAACAGACGCCATTCTTGTCAAGTTAAACTTTTTCATAAAAAATCTCCTTCCAAGCAATTTTTCACAAGACCAAATATAAATTGCCGCTTCTTAAAAAGCAATACTATACGCAACAAAATATTAGAAATTTTCAATTTTAAGCAAGTTTTAACCACAATATTTTAAAATTAATTTCCATATGCAACAAAATGTTTGATATAGAAAAACCCCGACACCTGTCGGAGTTAAACGCACAAAAATCACGGTCTATGGAGAGACGATATCAATGCCTTCAAAAACAATCTGATCAATTTTCAGATAGGAACCGCTCTTGATAAAGATGCTGAAGAAGCCTATTTCCTTTGAAATTTCACTCCACGCCACCTGATAGCTATTGTCATCTAGCATTTCTTTGCCCGGACGGAGCACCACTTCGCGCCAGCCCTCCGCAACTTTCACGTTCCAAAGAGACTTGTGGAAATTGTTGTCGAGAACTTCGCGATAATGTTCCAGAGCCACATCAAATTCGCAGTCGCCGTTCACGGTCAAGCGAATAGCCGTGAGTCCACTCAAGTCATAATAGCCCGTATCAAGCCCAAGATGAGTCCCGAGCAGCACATAGCCTGAATCGCCCGGCACAAACTGCAACGAAAGAGCCTTGCCATGTCCAGGCTCCGATTCAATTGCAGCCGCAAAACCCTTTGTGGAATCAGGTTTCAAAAGCGTTGCGCCATCCTTTGCAATATAGTACCATCCATAGTTTGAATAAACTTTCGCAATGTTATTCAAGCTATCACCATCTTCAAAATCTTCGAATACAAATTCACGTGTAACGCCGGGCAAGCGAACAAGCGTATCAGCAACGGCGCCCGGTTCAAGAGAGACCTCGGCAACCATAGAATCACCAGCGATCACATTAAAAAGTCCCGCAGGTACATGTGCAAAAACGTATTCATCTCCAGAACGATTTGCAATATACGGAGTCGATTCCAACCGGAGATTTGCAAACAAGTTTTCAAGACTCGAATCACCCGCGCCTGTACGCAGCATCAAAGAGGACGAAGGCAACAATGAAATTTTAGAAGGCGCAGAATTTTCAGTCAGGCTAAGCGAAGACCAGCTCATCAGCGAAGAATCAGCACCCGCAATGCCTTCGACAAAGCAATTTCCGCCGGCACACGTTTCACTCGACTTTTCAAACTTTGCCGTTCCTGCCGAATCCGAAATAGACGTTTCGACCGCAGACAGGCTCGTCTTTGTGTACAACGTCACACTCGCTTGAGCAAGAGGCCGGTTTGCATCGTCTAGAACGACTACGGCAATTCCATTAGTCGTTTCGCTAGTCGCACCAGATAAGCCTGGATTGTTTTCGGTACATCCAGCCAAAAGCAGGCAAAGCAGGGCGCAAAGTTCCAAAATATTTTTCATCGTTCTTCCTTTTTCATCATTGGAAACAACTGAAAATTCAACTGGTAAACGCTATCACAAATTTCAGATGGCATCGCATTCACCACATTCACAATCGCACGGCGAGTTTCAGCAAGGATCTCACGGATTTTGTCAATTTGTTTGGAATCGAGCGCCATCGTAAGCGTACTGATATCACGTTTTTCCTTGGGCGTTTCGGCAATGGATTTACGCGCCAGTTCTGCAAGGCTCCCCTGGTAATCGCTGATGGACGCACTCAGCCAATGCTCTTTAGTCTTCAAGTGCGCATCGGTCGGAACAATGCGCCCGTCCTTGCGCTGTTCAGCAAGCCCGAGCTGCAAGAGAGCGTCTACGGCATTCTGCACCTGTGTCGCCGTGAGTTTCGGAACGCAGGATTCACCGAGGGATGCGGCATCGTCCGAACCGTGATAGTCAAAAACATCTAGCGCCGAGCGGATCATCGGGTAATACCACTGCTGGAAATAGCGGTAGCGCGCCTCGTCGAGTTCACGGCTTGCCGCTGGACGCATTTTTTGCAAAGATTCAAAATGCTTGCGAACCTGTTCATCATTTTTCGCCTTGCCATAGGCGACCATTTCACGGAAATACTCGGCCTTCGCTTCTTTAAAACGGAAAAACTGCACAAACGATTCAACGCACTTGGGAGAAACGTGGCGTTTGCCCTGCAAGATTTTCAAAAGCAAGCTCGCATCCATTTCCACAGCCGTAGCAAACACACGATAGCTGAACGTCGGGTCCAGCGATTTCTCGATTTCGTAAAAGTCCAAAAGGAACTTGCGATAATCGGAATAGTCATAGATATTGATGCGGTTTCTGGCAAGCATAGGCTACCTGAATCAAAAATAGGTTTTTCCCATAAAATTTCCAATTTTTTGACGCCTGCTTTATCATTTTTTTTCTAGAATCGTTGACATATTTGTCCACACCGTCCTGGGGCACATTCCACCCCTAGCCAGCAGCCACTAAATTGCTAAATTTGGAGTACTATGAGCTTAAAATTCGAAACCCCCATTACCGAAGTTCCGCTGTTCCACCAGGGTAAAGTACGTGACATGTACGACCTCGGCGACAGCTTCCTGATGGTCGCTAGCGACCGTCTTTCCGCTTTTGACGTGGTTCTCCCGACCCCGATTCCGGGCAAGGGCAAGATCCTGAACCAGCTTTCCCTTTTCTGGTTCAAGCACCTTGGCATGAAGAACCATCTCATCACCGCCGACGTGAACGAATATCCGGCAGTGCTCAAGAAGCATGCTGATTACCTCCGCGGCCGTTCCATGATCGTGAAGAAGGCTAACCGCCATTCTGTGGAATGCATCGTGCGCGGATACATCGTCGGTTCTGGCTGGAAGGACTACCAGAAGACCGGTAAGATCTGCGGTCACGTTCTCCCGCAGGGTCTCCAGCTCTGCCAGAAGCTCGAAAAGCCGCTCTACACGCCGAGCACCAAGCCGGACGTAGGCCACGACGAAAACATCAGCTTCGAACAGACTTTCGATATCGTTGGCGAAAAGGTTGCAACGACTCTCCGTGACATGTCCCTCGACATCTACACGAAGGCTCGCGACTACGCAGCAAGCAAGGGCATCATCCTCGCTGACACCAAGTTCGAATTCGGTGAAATCGACGGCGAAACCATCCTCATCGACGAAGTGCTTACTCCGGACTCCAGCCGTTACTGGCCGGCAGACAAGTACCAGGTTGGCAAGAACCAGGAAAGCTTCGACAAGCAGTACGTCCGCGACTGGCTCGAAACGCTCGACTGGGGCAAGACCTACCCGGGTCCGGAAATTCCGCCTGAAGTCGTGAAGAACACGCTCGCCAAGTACGAAGAAATCTTCGTGCGCCTCACCGGCAAGCAGCCCGAGCTGTAAGAGACCACTCGGCTCTATCGCATAAACAAGAATGTGATTCCGCCTCGCTCTCGCAACCACGCCTCGTTAAATAAATCCAAGCCGAATACAGCAGAAACAAGCTTGCTTGTTTCTATTGTTGAGGCGCCGGTTTATGCAATGAAATCGCAATACGAGGCGTTTGTTGCTCACGGAGACCGCACAGCTCTATCGCATAAGCAAGAATGTGATATTAAAAACGCGCAGACCTTCGGGCCTGCGTTTTTCTTTTTGCGTCATGTTGAGCGACAATGTCGCGAAACATCCAGTAAAGTCTTGTATTGCGTAACAAGAAATAACTGGGTCCTTCGTCACGTTGTTCCTCTGGACGACGAATTGTTCAACGTCATCCTGACGCCAACGACGGAAGACAACTCAGAAGGCGAGTGTTGCAACCATGCTTGCATGGGCATAACCGAGCCAAAGAGTTGGGGCGTAGCCCCATCCAGTTAAGTCTAGTGTTGTGAAACAAGAAATAACTGGATTCCTCACTTCGTTCGGAATGACGAAGACGCAATGACTGGATTCCTCACTTCGTTCGGAATGACGAGAATGCGGAACGCTCAGGGTGACGAGAGTGCGGAATGTTCGGAATGACGAAGATGCAACAATTACTCCAAATAATATTCCCGGAGTGCGTCAATGGTCGCGGTGGGCACGTGCATCCGCTGCGTGATAAAGTTCAAAAGCGAGCCATATTCCGCATTGATGCGCTTGAGCGGAATTTCAAGATACTCGCGTTTGACGCTCACCAAGAAATGCAGAATGTCGAGCTGCGTCTCCGTCATTCCCGATTGGCGGCCCTTGGCAGTCATCGCTTCGAGCGGCTTGCGGTACGAGTTTTCGGATTCCGCATAATCATCTAGAATGGCGTTGTCAGCGGCACCGAGAGCAGCAAGCATCAAAGCCGAGCAAAAACCACAGCGGTCCTTGCCCGAAGTACAGTGCCACAGCACAGGCGCCCCCTTTTGCGCAAGAACAGTTTCAAAGACTTTCGCATACTGAGCGCCCGCATAATCGCTATCGACAAAGTAATTATAGAGTTTATCCTTTAACAGTCCAGCAATCGGATGGCGGGCAATACCAAAAAGAAATTCCATAAAGTCCACGCCCGTCGCAGGCACCACCTGGTCCTTGTTAAACGCATCACCGTGCATGGAATCATCCAGGACAGGAATCAACACAGATTCCATTCCATCGAGAAGTTTGTCCGGCTTTTGCATGTATTCAAAGTCGGAGCGCAAATCAATCACCAGATGTACGCCAAAATCATCGCGCAGTCGGTGCAAATCATGCTCCGTCGCCTTGGACAAGTTGCTACTGCGGAAAAGCAAATTGTGCTTGACATGAGAGCCGCCGGCCGGAATCCCGCCGAGCTGTCGTGCATTGTCAATCGACTCGAACTTTAAAACATTCGCCATAAGCTCCCTTTCCTACACTTCAATATATGAAATTTCACAAACGTCATTCTGAATGAAACGCAGTGGAATGAAGAATCCAGTAAAACTTGACTGGATCCTTCGGGCTTACGCCCTCAGGATGACGCACTTGGCCTCCCTACTCGGCCAAAGCGCGTCACTTCTTCACGATTCTCAGAACGCCCTGCTTGTTGTATTCAGGAGCATCCTTGGAGAAGAGCGTCTTCGTTTCTTGACGGAGCACGTATTTTTCGCCCTCGCCCCAGTCAATGACACTCCCCGACTTTGCCGGAATGCCGTCGCCAAACAAGCTATCAGCGGCCATCAAGAGAGCCTCTTCCGGGTCTTCGATCGTATTCGAGATGCACAAATCCGGCAGCGTAAACACAGCCAGGCCAAGCGTGTAAAGCGAGTCGCCCGAATCGAGAATGTTGATCCACGGATCCATCGGGTAATCGCAATCGCCAAACTGTTCTTCGAAAGCCTTCGCGGTCCAGGCCGTGCCAGACTGCTGCATATAAACGCCCGCAGCCTTTGCGTTAAGCACTTTCACAATGGCGGAATTCACCATTTCGACATCGTCCATCGTCTTTACGTTCCCGAGCAAGAACAAGAGCGACTTGTGGCCTACAATCGCCGCTTCTTCTTCAGCGGAAATTTCATCACGTTCCTTGAAAATTTCCAGGAGGTCGGCAGAAGCGCCCTGGCGAACCACGTTGAACTGCACACTGCAACCAGGAATCATCAGAGTCTTGGTATCGGCCTTCACCTGAACATTTTCGGTAATGGAAAACGGTTCATCAACAGCAACGGGAATCGGGAAAGCTAGAACAAACTGGTTCATATTGACCTCTCTTTTATTTTTCGAACAACATCATAAACCGCGTCATGAAGCAAGTTCTGCTCTTCGACCTTCGGCATTTTCACGGACTTTTCAAAAGCGTTTGCGAGCGTTTCGGCAGAAAGTTCATCTGCCGGGATTTCAACCGCGTAGCCGGCCTTTGACAGATCGCGAGCCAGCACAATCTGCTCAAACTGCCCTGGCGTCGGTACAAAGATACATTTTGCACCAAGTTCCGCCATGTCCATCACCGTGCTGTAGCCGCCACGGCTCACCACAAAATCGGCCCGCTTCACGGCTTCCGCAAAATCATCCGTCGCCAAGTGCGTATGGAACTCGATATTCCCTTCGGTCCACGTTTTTTGCTCTGCTGAAGGTTTCCCGAGAATCATCATGTGATGCCCCGGGATTTTCAAAAGCGCTTCGCGCAACTGGAGTTCAAACTGCGTACGTGCAGGTTCCACCCCCGATACGACCGCAACGACCTTGTAGGCCGAGCGCATCACGGAAGAGCGCATTCCAAGAGTTCGCTTTTCGGAAGGCTCGGAAGCGACATTCCATTCCACGCTCGCCGAGTGCGCCATGAATTCCGACACGCTCATCAAGTCCACGTCCCGTTCGAGATTCGGCGCATTTTCAGCATTTTCAACAGAACTCGGCGCACTTCCCGCTAAATTCGAAGCATTCTCGCCAGCCTTCGCATTCCACTCTGAAAATCTCGAAAGCACTCCGACATAACGCATCGGCTTATCGCCAGGTGTCGCCCCCGAATGCGAAAGCGACCCCGCATAGCCCGGATAAATTTCCAAATCCGGCACCCAGACTTCATCGAACTTGCGCATGATGTTCGCATGCCACATCACGCCAATGCGTTCAAATGCAGCAAACGCCCGCGGGAACGCAATGCGCCGCTGGTGCGTCATGTAAATGCTAAGAGCCTTCTTGGAATAAAACGCAAAACGGTTGTCCGAAAACAGCACATCGTAACCGTGGCGTTCCACCATTTCTTCGGCAAAGTGGTGTTCGTAACGCATCACGGCATTCAGGTGCATGCTGTTCTTTAAAAGCCAGAGCGCCATATTGTAGCCGTGCTTCGGATAGACAATGTTGTAGCTCGGCGCCAAGCGCTGCCGCAGTTCCGGGAAAACTTCACGGAAAAAATTTGCATTCGCCTTGACTACGGCAAGTTCGACCTCGGCACCCGCCCGCAAGAACTCGCGGACTACGGGCACACAGCGAGTCGCATGCCCAAGTCCCCAATCAAGCGGCGCTACAAGGACTTTCACTTTTCAGCCTCAAACCAGGCATGCGCCCAGTCTCCATGGTCGCAGTCCTTGTTGTCACCCATCGTGACGCGCAGGTTTATCGACTTTGCGCCCTTGATGTCAAGTCTCAAGCGTTCCTTGTCCGTCGTATAAAGCTTCTTGGAATGGTAAATTTCACGACCATCAGCTTCAACAATAAAGAAGGCGCCATCGCCACAAGCACTTTCGTCATCAAGGCCAATAACAACATTCAACCAATCGTAACCGCGAGCAAGCGAATACTCAATCGATGAATTTGCATGGCTACCAATGCCATAGCGGAACGGTTCGCCGTCAATCGTAATCTTGTGATGGTCCACCGTTGCATCAATTTGCGGCTCGCCCCATTCCTGGAAGAACTTGCTCACTTTAAGTTTTGACAAAAGCGCCACATTCGGAGCGTCAACAAAGAAGTCGCGGTACGTGACAAGCGTATCTTCGTCAGGCATGTAGCAGCTCAGCACAACGCGGTTCAAGCCGGCACGGATCTTTGCCGCATCCAGAATAAGCGTATCGGCGCTGTTCGAGACGAGGATTTCACCCTGTTTCTTGTCGTTCAACGTGTAATCGCAAGCGATTGATTCCGGAAAGCGCTTGTTCACGACAATCATGCCGTTCGATTCTTCGGTCACCATGAAGTTCTGTGCGTAATGCGACACGCCCTTCTTCGAAATAATCTTGTAAATTGCAAGTCCATAGCCGAACAGACGAGCTTCCATCAATACGCGTTCATTTTTGTAATTGCTGAGAATATCGTCAATCTGGTCGGTCGTCTTGAATCCGACCACGCGGCTATTGCGGTTAACCTTTCCGTAGCCATCCTGACCACGAACAAGATAAATGTTTCCGCCAGACTTCTGCATCCATTCCGCAAACTGTTCGGTACTCCAGCTCTTAAACGTATTTTCGCTAAATGACGTATGGCCCGAAGCAAGCATCTGCCACGGTCTTGCATAAATGAACACGGAGTTCTTCGGATACTTGGCAAGTTCCGTATTCAAGAAGTCCTCTTCGATAAGGAGCTTGTTCTTGTAGTAGAGCATGTTCGCCTTGTAGCTCGGGGCATGGTAAACCATCAACCCTACAGACAGGAGGCATGCTACACCCGCGACGATTTTTGCCGCAGCGTCTTTTTGCATTTTCGTCGTAAACACAAGCGCATCGTAAAGCCCAAGCGCCATCAAAAGCGCAAACATCGGGAGCGCCACAAGCACATAACGCTGGTTGATGTCAATCGTAAACGTTCCCGACACGTTCAGGAGAATCACGAAAATCTGCACACAGAACGTGATGCCCAAGATGAACCCGCGCACGTAACGGCGGGAATAGATCATGCGGAACAGGAGCCAGACCGTCGCCAAAAGCAAGATCACGGTAAACGTCGTATAGAACGGATTTTCCATAATGCCGCCAAACGCGGAATCCGTATTGAGGTTCATCATGACATCGATGTTTGTCTTCAGGTTAAACCAGAAGTTTTCAAGCGAGTGCGCCGCATGCGTACCGCCCTGGAAATCATACCCGCGATACGCGGCCATCGTGTTGACCGAGGGCCAGCTTACCGCAATCACGGACGCGACAAAAGCAGGCAAGCGGTACGGCTTTTCAAGGAAGTAACGGTAATAGTAAAGCGCAAACGGGATAAATGCAAACACGGTTTCCTGGCGAGTCTGCGCAAAGAATCCAAGCAGCGGGACCGTCAAAAGGAAATGCTTCCACGTGACCTTGTTCGTCGGCACAAAAGCATACCACGCCATGAGAACAGCAAGCAAAAGAATATACAGGACTTCAGTCGATGCCGAGCGCGACTGCAACAGGTAAATCGGCATGCCGCCCAGGAACGCCGTCGCCGCAAGCGCAAGCTTATCGCTCTTGAACCACTTGGAAAGCGCAAGGAAGAAAGCTATCAAGCTCAAGATGTAGAACGGGTAGTTCACCATCAACGCTGAATCGCGGTTCGGTTCCATGAAGTTGAACACGAGCGAGTAGACAAAGCCAAGCGCCTTGCCCTTGAAGTTGTTCACCTCGGTCTTGCAGTCGAGAACGCCATCCGTCCAGACGCCCTCGTTACAGACACCGCCCGTATGCTGGAAATACATCTGGAGGCCCATCGATTCCCAGCTCGTCTCGTCGCTCAGGACGCGGTGCGTATTGCCGATGTTTCCAAAGATGAATACAGAAAACACAATGAGCAAAAGCGTAAGCCCGCAGAAGCTCTTGCCACTCGGCATAAACCCGCGAAAATGCTTTGCGATAAATGGCGCGTTGACAACGACACCCGCCACAAGCAAGAGGAACGTGAGGAGGATCGAATAATACCCCCACTCGATATCCCAATGGCGCGCATAAGACACGGATAAATTGTTAAAAATGAGGAAAGCGGAGACGAGCACAAACAGCGTAACCGCCAACATGACATTCTGAGGTTTATCCCAATGAAGAGAATCCTTCCATTCCATCAAAGACTGACGTAAAGACTTACGCTTCACATCAACCCTTCCTAACTTTTCTTTTTTCATAGTGCCTTAAATATAACTTTTATACGCAAATTTCAACCAATCATTAAAGAATTTTTGACCAAAACTTATTATTGCATGCCTATATGAAACAGATGCAACAAAAAAATTTCAAAGCAGCTGTATTATGCGCGTTTCATAGACTTTCAGGGGTTATTTTGTATATATTTGAAAAAAGAGGATGTACCGAAGGTCGTTAGGAGTTAAAAATGTTTTACAAACACTGGAAAAAGATATCACTTGCACTGACCGGATTATTCTGGGCCAGCTGTGAAACAACCACTACAGAGCCTCCCCTTTACGGAGCGCCTCCCCAGTACTCCAGCAGCACGGAAACTCAAGGCACAAGTTCCAGCGAAGCGGTCTCGTCCAGTTCAACGGAACAAGCCTCGTCCAGCAGCCAGGCAAACGCCAGCTCCGCCGAAGTCACATGCACTCCCGGAGATTCCATCGTCAGTTACTATAGCCCCTCTTATTCGGCGGATGTCGCCAAGATGAATGCCGAAGGAAGAGCAAAACGCGATGCCTTAGGCAAGATCGACAGCATCAAGCAAACCCTGCAAGAAAAGCCGCAATGCCTTGACGACTTGAGCAACGAGCTTGGCAATTTTCCCGTGCTGTATGGCGCCCCAGTCAATCTGCATTTCGACGAAGTCTGTAGCGACGGCACGACACGCCCGACCCAGGAATACCTCGACTACCTGAAAATGAAAGAGGAATGGGAAAGAAACAAGCCCGCCCTGGACGAAGAATGCAAAAGGATCCACGACGAGAAACTAAGTAAAATCGAACAGCGAATCAAGAAATGCATAGAAACGGGCATTCTGGATCGCGAAGAATCTGAGAAATAAATTATGAAAACAAGCATTCTTTATCATTGGAAAAAATTCCTGGTCTCGCTGACCGCATTTTTGTGGAGCGCTTGCGACAATTCAGCGGACGCATCAGAAATCTATATAGAAACGCCCAGTTACGGGGTGCCATTGCTGAGCAGTTCGTCCGAAACCATCGATCAAAGCTCTAGCAGCATCGGCGAATCCAGCTCAAGCAGCGAAATGGACAAGTTCAGTTCCAGTTTTTCAGCTGTATACGCTCCGCCTACGGTCTTTTGCTACAACGACACGGCCGTAAACAGTTCCGGCAAGGTTTTTGAAACGATCAGTTGCGAAAATGGCGAAAAGTTCCTAAGGACTCCTCAACTCTACAACGACCTCCCCGAATCTAGATCGGAACTCCCGGAAGGCGTCCAGGTCAACGCCCCGATCCCCGGTCAAGGCGGATTAGCATCGAACTGTCAAAGAGTCCCTGACACCTGCATTGACGGAGTCGAAGAAGACGAATACGGGAATCTCAAGCCCATCGGAGGCTGTTACCCCACTATCGACTGTCCTGAAAAAGAACCAAAGCCCTAAACATAATCAACTCATTACAATGTTCTACAAACACTGGAAAAAATTTTTACTTTCGGTACTCGCTCTTTTCTGGAGCGGTTGTGAAAACGAAGACGAAGTCGCCGCCACCTACGGCTGTTTCTCGACAATCTGCCACAACGCCACGGCCACAAACGATTTGGGTGAAGTCTTTGACATCATCGAATGTGAAGATGGATATAAATACCTGAGACAGCCAGGATTTTATTACGAGCATCCAGAATTGCAAGATAATTTACCTAAGGGTGTTGAAGCAACGACGCCTCCAGCAGGTTCATGCGGTGCAACTAATTGCACTAACAAAGGTCCCGATTACTGCATCAAGGAATCCTATACAACTTTGGAAGGAACTGTGCGAGAATATGATTATTGCATTCCGACCATCGACTGCCCCGAGAAACACTAACCCTATCACCCGCCAACTTTTAACTTTTCACTCTCAACTCTATACTTCCTACCGCCTACTTCCTACTGTCTACTACTATTATGCAACTTTCGCTTAAAAAGAAACTCGCTCTCGAAGCTTACCGTCTTTACCGCCACAACGAAATCAAGGCACACCCGCTCACGTACTTTTTCTGGGAATGCACACTCCGCTGCAACTTGCACTGTCTGCACTGCGGTAGCGACTGCGTCAAGGACGCCATCCCCGACATGCCCCGCGAAGACTTTATGAACGTACTCGACAAGCTCGCCCCGCACATCGATCCGAAGCACTTTATCGTGGTCATTACCGGCGGCGAACCCTTGATGCGCCCGGACCTCGAAGAATGCGGCCAAGAAATCAAGAAGCGCGGTTACCCCTGGGGAATGGTCACGAACGGGCTTGCGATGACTCCCGAACGATACTCGCGCCTTTTGAACGCAGGCCTCCGCTCGCTCACGATCAGCCTTGACGGCCTCGAAGCAAACCACAACCATTTCCGTGGCGACCCGCATAGCTTTGAACGCGCGCTCCGCGCTATTGACATGGCGGCCCACACGAAAGGTCTCACCTTCGACGTGATGACTTGCGTGAACCGCGAAAACCTCAAAGAACTCCCGAAGATTCTCGACCTGCTTTTGAAAATCGGCGTGAAGCGCTGGCGCATTGCGACCGTGTTCCCGAAGGGCCGCGCAAAAGACAATCCGCTGTTCCAGCTCACGAACCAGGAATTCCGCCAGGTGTTCGATTTCATCCGCGAAGTAAAGAAGCTGAACGTCATCAACGTGAATTACGGCTGCGAAGGGTTCCTCGGTAGCTACGAGAAAGACGCGCGCAACTACCCGTTCTTCTGCCGCGCCGGCGTAAACGTCTCTTCCGTGCTTTGCGACGGAAGCATCTCGGCTTGCCCGAGCTTGCGCGGCGACTACATCCAGGGGAACATCTACAAGGACGACCTCTGGGACGTGTGGCAGAACCGCTACCAAGTGATGCGCGACCGCAGCTGGGCCAAAATCGGCGACTGCAAAACGTGCAAGTACTGGCGCTACTGCGAAGGCTCCAGCCTGCACTTGAGAGATGAAAAAACGAAGGAACTCGCCTACTGCCACGTGCATCGCCTCGAAGCCGCCGGCGCGTGATGACAAATGCGTAAGGCGAGCGTCGCAGCCATACTTGTATGGATATGACCGAGCCTAGCATTTGGTACTTTCGCGAAGCGAAAGTACAGAAAACAAAAGAACTGGCTTACTGCCATGTAGCGAGATTGGAGGCTGCTGGGGCGTGATGACAAATGCGTAAGGCGAGAGTCGCGCGCGTCCACGGTCATCCTCCGTTAGGAGGATCCATACAGTTAAATCTTGAAAAAAAGGAGGAATTTATTTATGAAATCTTTCATCCGCAAGCATTGGGGGCATTTGACATTTGCCCTAGCCTCGTTCTTCTGGGCGGGATGCACCGACAACGCCCAGCCCGTGTATGGAGTCGTCCAAGTTCCAAACGAAAGCTCCAGCAGCGTGAACGAATGCCCAGAATGTGAATACGGCGTTCCATCCTTAAGCTCCAGCAGTTCCGAGGATTTCAGCTCCAGCTCGATTCCATACATGCCCGTAGCCGAATATGGTGTTATGCCCGACGATTCCCAATTGAAAACGCCGGAAAAATAGTCCAAATTCACTCCTGAAATGAGGTAAAAAAATCCCGCCCATCGAGGCGGGATTATTTGCGTTTACAGAATTTTAATACAGAATTTATATATATTAAATTTATACAAACACAATTTATCTACAAATTTGATAAGCTTATGATTATAACGAAGGCCACAATTAGCAAATTTTGTCTTTGGGCATCAATTTTATTCGTTGCCGGATGTAATGAATCAACCTCATCCGCGCCAACAACGTCAGAAGAAAAAAATCCAACTTTATACTCTTCAGTCACCCGAATGCAATGCAAAGACTCTTTAGAAACCGCCAAAGATTCTAAAATATATCTTGATCGCAACAATCCGAATGATGCGGTATATATCGGTGATTGCGCCGGTTGCACAAACTTAACACTTTCGATTCGCGATTTTTGCGAAATCTCTGCCGATGTAGCCTTAAACATAACCCAAGATACCCTGTTTATATCATACGCGAACATACAATCAAAGTCCGAATGCACCTGCTACAGAAGCCTCACCTTCAAAGTTCCTAATAAAACAGAATATAAATACGTCAAATTCAAAGACAAAGTTTTCAATTTAGTACCATCAAATATGCTGATTTCCTGCTTACCTGTTGAATACAAAGAAGGCTACTGCGTCCACCAGTAAAAACAGCGAAAGAACTTTTCACAAAAAAACTCAAAAGAGTTAACCTACTTGTAAAATATATCGAACGCAACCATTTCGAGGGTATCGGCAAGCCTGATGCTTTGAAAGATTACGAAAACATCAAAAAAATCCCAGTCCGGTTGGACTGGGATTTTTTTGCAAATTCTCGTGAGAATTAAGCTTCTTCGGAGAGTTCCGGAGCCTTCTTGATCACGTTGCGGCGGCCATAGCGGACCTTGGACGGATCAAAAGCGTTTTCTGCAGCAGCTTCAGCCGGGGCTTCAGCAACCGGAGCGACCGGGGCAGCTTCGACAGCCGGAGCTGCCGGAGTTTCAACCGGAATGCGCGGAGCGAGCGGGCGACGAGCTTCGGCGACCGGAGCTTCAGCAGCCGGTGCAACCGGAGCAGCCTGTTCTGCAACAGGAGCTTCAGCGTTAGCTTCACGATGCGGGCGTTCCGGGCGGCGTTCGCGGCGCGGGCCACGTTCCGGACGCTGTTGCTGTTCATTGCGATCACGCGTTGCAGGGGCATGAGCCTGAGCCTGCTGCTGATTGCGGTTGTCCTTATTATTGTTGTTCGGACGTTCCTTGTTCTGGCGATTTTCCTTATTGTTGCCACCACGCTGAGCCATTTCCTGTGCGCTGATCGGGCGACGGGCGGACGGCTTCAAGTTCATGTCCGGGGTGAGCTTCTTGAAAATCGGGGTACGAAGCATCGTGAGAAGCTTATTAACCTTAACAAGGATAACAATGCACAGAATCACTGCGAGGAGTGAAAGTGCGAGAGCGATTATTTCCATCTGGGCACCTCATAAAGTAAGGGTTGAACCACACGAGCAGGCTGGAAAATAACCTGCAGGCGGGGTGACTGGAATGTGTGGGTTAATTAAAGACCATCTTACTAGCGCCTCCTTGGAGACTTGACGGTCGCAAGGCTTCACGTGGGAAGCAAAAATGGTTTTCGCCGTGGCGACAAACCGGGGCCAGTCACGAGCGCAAATTTAACAAATTTTTCGTGCAGAAATTCGGTTTATTGTAAGAAAATGAGAGAAAATTGTATGTTTTTTTGAGCACATGCGCCCAAAGTTTCTCTTATTTCATGTCCAAGGACTTGAGCGAGTGATCCACGGCCTTGTTGTGGGCGTTCAATGAATCCAAAGTAGCCTTGAGAACAAGGACTTGACGTGCCAGACGGGCGTTTTCTTCGGTCAGAGTTGCAATTTTGTACTCAGCCTCCTGGTTGGAGCAGCCCGAGAAACCAAACATCGAAAAGCAAACTAAAGACGACAAAATAAGGGATTTCTTGAACATACCGCAAAATTAGATTATTTTTTGGGGGAATTATGACAGTCGGACAAAAATGGTTGAAATTTAAACAGGATGGCTATTGCGGTTCTCTTACGATCCGTAACCGTTCCGAACAATCATTCGAGAGCGATCCGGGCTATAACGACAAGCATATCCACGATGCAGTCCTTGAGATGGACCCGGAATACACTTACGTGAAGGTCATCCACGAGGGTTACAAGGGTTCGCTTGACATACCTACTATTGGACTTGGGTACGATGCGACGCAAAACCAAGACACGCTCGACAACGCCATCCTCGAAGGGCTTGCCCACTTGCGCATTTTCCGTGAAGCCAATACCGGCGCCATTGTGCAATTCGGCTACAAGCTAGAAGACATTTAATTAACATTTCCTAATGAAAACAGCGTGACAAAAAAACAATTGTAACGCATATAATTTCGTCGAGAGAATAAAAGCGTCGGCCAAGGATGGGGAGGGTGCAGGGAGGGGCCCGTGCGGCCTTCGCAACTCCGAGCTGGGGCCCCGCCCGCATGACGTACTTTTCTAAAGTTATTCTTCAGACTTTTTTAAAGTCATTCAATAAATTCTATTTTTGCGGGTATGAACAATTCTGAACTTCTTTTGCCTGTCGGTACGCGCGACATGCTGGAATCCGCTATCAACAACGGGGCGGACGCGGTTTACTATGGTGTGCCACACTGGAACGCACGCGGTCGAACCGAAGATTTTTCATTTGAAGATGTCGAAGAAATGATCCGCTACGCAAGGCTTCGCGGTGTAAAGACGTACCTTGCAATGAACATCCTCATCTTCGAGCGTGAAATTCAGGAGTTGCCGGAATTTTTGGAACGCTTGATTGCGTTAAAGCCGGACGCGTTCATCATCCAGGACATCGGGCTTGCAAGGCTCATCAAGGCGATTAGCCCGGAACAGGAAATCCATGCAAGTACGCAAATGACACTCGCGAGTTCCGAAGCCGTGAACTTGGTCAAGGACATCGGATTTTCAAGAGCGGTCTTGGCACGCGAACTTTCCGCAAAGCAGATTGCACAAATCAAGAGCCTCACCGACTTGGAACTGGAAGTTTTCATCCACGGGGCGCTTTGCGTCTCGTACTCGGGCCAGTGCCTCACCAGCGAAAACTTTGGCGGTCGCAGCGCAAACCGCGGGCAGTGCGCCCAAAGCTGCCGCCTCCCCTACCGCATTTTTGTGGACGGCAAGGAATGGAAAGACCCGAAAGCGCGTTATCTGTTCAGTACGCGAGACCTGTGTGCACTCCCGAAACTTGAAGAACTCAGAGAAATCGGCGTGGAATCGCTCAAGGTCGAAGGGCGTTTGAAAAGCCCAGAATACGTAGCCGCCGTTTCGCACGCGTATCGCAAGGCATTGGAAATTCTGAGCGAAAAAGGTTATAAAGAAAATGCCGAGTGTGCGAATGGAAATGCCGCCGAGCTTACCGCGCAGGACTTGGAACCGCTTGAAGTTTTGTTCTCGCGCGGACTCAACACCGGCTGGCTCGATGGCGTAAACCACCAGGAACTCGTCGATGGCTCGTTCTCGAACCACCATGGTGAATTTATCGGAACCGTCGTTCAGGTGGAACGCGGCGGCGTGATTGTAGAACTTGAAGACAAACCTGTTCCGTGCACATTGTTGCCTGGCGACGGGATTTTATTTGAGGAATATAGGGCAGAGCCCGAACCGCGTCAAACGGGAAGCCGACTGTACAAGGCAACGTTCGCCCGAAATTCGCACAGCGAAAGTGCCTCGACGCAAAATTCGAGACATTCCGCAAAATCGGAAATGTTTTCGCATAATTCGAGATGCGCCGGGAGCGCAAGGGAAAATGCGCGCGGAAACAACATGCGTTCCGAGACGCCCGCAAAATCGAAAGTTCGCCTGGAATTCGGTCGCGAATTCAATTTGCGCAAAGTCACCTACGGCATGAAGGCGTACCGCAACGACTCCCCCGCTCTCGAAAAAGAACTCCACAAGACTTTTACCGACAAGAGTTTCGCCAAGCACATTCCTGTTTGCATGACACTCGAAGGCAAAATCGGCGAACCGCTCAAGCTCACGATTTGCGAAAACTCGAATGTCGCCGCCGAGACGCGCGCGGTCACCGTCGAAGGCGCCATCCTCGAAGCCTCCCGCAACGAAGTCGCACCAGACACACTCCAGACAATCGCCAAGAAAGAACTTTCGGCACTTTCTGCTACGGCCTACGTTCTCGACAAGCTAGAAATCAAGCTCCCGCCAAACGCATTCCTCCCCGGCAAAGTTTTGCGTACGCTCCGCCAAGAAGCTGTTCAAGCCTTGGACGAAAAACGCTTGCAGTGGAAGGAACTCGCACCTTCTGCGGACAATGGTCGCGCATTCCTACACAGCATCGTTAAAGTCGCGAGCAAATCCAACAGCGACAACGCCGCAATAGCAACAGAAAACCGCGCGACACCCCGCCGCATGAACATCACTGTTCTCGTTCGCCGTCCTGAACAAATCGACGCACTCCAAGGCCTCGACATCGATAAAGTCGTCATGGATTTTGACTGGGGCGTGAAATACGACGAACCGCTCGAGCGCATTCACAAGCTCGGATTCGAAGCAGGCATCGCGACCCTCCGCATCCACAAGCCCGGCGAGAACCATTACATCAAGCAAATTCTCACGCTCATGCCAGAATTTGCACTGGTGCGTAACCTCGGTTCGCTCGCTCTCCTCAAGGATTCCGGAATCCCGATGGTCGGCGACTACAGCTTGAACGCCACCAACAGCGCAAGCTACGATTGGCTCTTGGCTCAAGGCCTCGAAAAATTGCACCCGTCGTGGGACCTCAACAGCACACAGCTTTTTGACTTGCTCAAGAACATTGACGGAAGCAAGCTCGAACTCGCTCTGCACCAGTACATGCCAGCATTCCACTCGGAATACTGCGCCTTCGCACGTGCCCTCACAACAGGCCGCCGCTTCCCCGAATGCAAAAAGATTTGCACACAGCACAAAGTCGAAATCTTGGACCATAAAGGCGAACGCCACTTCTTGCAATCCGATGCCGAATGCCGCAACACGCTCTTTGTCGGCAAGCCGCAATCCGCCCTCAAGCTATTGCCAAGGCTCATCGCCCAAAACGTAAGCAGCTACCGCCTGGAACTCTTGGACGAAGAACCCGAATCCGTCCGCCGCAAAATTGACATTTACACGCAAGCCATCCGCGGCAAGCTCGACATCGACACAGCCATTTCAAAGGCCGGCGTCGAAGAAAAGTACGGACTCTCCGAAGGCCAACTGTTCAACCAAAGCGTCTGGCAAGACAGAAAGAAAGGGTGTGATTAGTCGGAAGTAAACAGTGATTAGTGGTTAAGATGGGCTTCTGCATTTTTGTTGGAGCCATCGTTAGCTGAATATTCTTTTACAACAATCCCATATTTCTTTTGCAGTTTTTGGCGAGCTACATCGGAAATCTTATAGTATGGTAGTTTCGGGACAGCAAACTCCAAAGCTTCTTTTTTATTTGTGTGAAAATAGCTTAAAGAAACCATGCGTAACAATTTATTCTCTAATTTATAAAAAGAAAAAACGCCGAACGGGTAAAAATCCAGTTCGTCAATTTCATCCCAACGAAAACATTGGACTTTATCGAGCAAAGTCTTCGAGAATAGTTTCACTGAACATTTCATTGTAATTCCGGTATCGTCAAAAACCCATTTTATATTCGGCTTGAACGAAGCAACAGCTATTCCAAAAGCGATAAGTATGATAGCACACAGAACAAACAATTTTATAGATTCAATGTCCATACCTACATTGAAGACATCCCAAAGAGCTTTAAGCATCCCCAAAATGGGCACAACAACAAAGCCCAAAAGCGAAAATATGGTCATGAAAAGGAACGACATTTCAAAGAAGGATTTGTATTTCACTTCAACCATTTTAAGAATCTCCATATTCACTTATATCAGCAGTCCAATTATCTTGCAAACACAGCGGGCGTTATTCGCATATCATAAATGCTTTATCGCATTTTTTGCCTTCTTTGTATTTCACAAGTTCATTATTAAAATCACTTTCAATTATTAGGCAAGTATTACGATCAACGACTTGTATGTTCAATGAGCCATTCGGCGTAAGTTCAAAAAAGCTTCCATCATCAAACGAAACCTTAATGACTGATGATGAAATACTTTTTTGGGGATTCGGATAAGGTTTGCGAAGAATGTTGTCGTCACAACTATCTGGTATATTCAAAGCTATGCTATAATAAATTACTTTATCAAACAATCTTTTAGATAAAGACAGCTTATAAACACCACCATCATCCAGCATAAATAAATCACCCGCAAAACGCCCCATTGTGGGTTTGTGAAAATGATTTCTTAAATAATTTTTTCGATTTAACTCATAATCTACAAGTTTTTTGAAATCTTTTTTATTGATATCTTTTGCCGTAAAATTTCCCATCTCTTTTATCAATTCTGCTTCTGTTCGATACACAACAAAATCATGATTGAAATCTACAATGCTATCGACTTCATATAAAACTGAATCTGATAATCTGACAAAGAACAGCACGTCAGGAAAGATTGAACGATATAAGAGTGCGTGGTCATCATCTAGGAATTCCGCATAGATGACGGTCGTATCCCTATATTTAATTTGTTCAATTTTGTCATACAATATGGATGATAATACGTAGTAAGAATAACCATATTCCTTCCACCATTTTGTACTTACATTGAATACTGCTGACGATGGAGTAAACTCGGCAAATTTTTCGCTACCTTTTGGGAAAATAAGATCTCTCTTTGTCGGGCGTTCAAAGTCTATTTCATGTTCTTCAAAATAAACAATACTGTCCCCCCGCATAAAGAGCCATACTTTTGTAAGTTCAAGATGTCTTCTAAACTTTTGATGAATTACTTGATTAATTTCTTCATCTGTCATATTATATTCAAAAACATACATCCTATCCCATTCATAAGGAGTCAACATCGGAATAGATATGATGCAATTCAGGGAGTCCTTGCATTCCTTTTCGATGACATCTCTGGCAAGAGCTTTTATCGTAGTTGAATTGTCGCTACAATTAGACAGAGTTGCCAACAGCACGACAAGGCACAACGGCGCAAGCAGAAGAAGGATTTTAATCCACTTCCGTTGGGTTGGGTAAGTTTCTTTTTCATTCATAATCAACCATGATAATAAGGGAGTACGTAAAACATTCTTGCCATAGTAACTACAATCCAAAACATATACACGATTTTAGTCGCCATTTTCTTGGAGATGCCAATTTTCGCGAATTTCAAACTTATCAAAGAGATTCCCAATAGGAATGTACTTAAAAAACATGACACAAAAATAAAGCAGGCACAATCGTCATCAGTCTGCAAAGAGAGAGCGTCAGGAGGGCCCCAGTCATACGGGCGCAGCGGAATAAGCAACGCTAGAGACGTGAGAACAAGAGAACTCAAAGAGGAGGCAACTGCAAGGACACCGAAAAAAATTTTTATGACTGTAGGCCTATTCATATCAACAATCCCATTTTCTTGCAGACGCGGCGGGCGTAGCGGATGTTTGATGGGTCAACGTTCCATATAATATATCCATCAACGGATGAATCTATTTTACCCATCCGTTCATCTTCTTTGATTTTACTAATCAGAGAGTCTTGGACATGGGCGGAATTCAAAATATTGACTGTATAGACATCCTTCAAGAAACCTTCACAAACTTTTTTAGAGTCGCCGGTTTGCCAAGCAGAGCTTCCTCGCGATGCATGGATACACTTGCTCTGACAATTCCAAACTTCACAAACATAGCCGTAATCAACAATGAACGTATTCTTCAAATAATTGACGAATTTTGGAATTTCGGAGTCTTCAAAGCGAATCGTTAAACTATTGTAAGTAGAAGGAGCCCCGTTGAAAATGCTTATCAGAGGATTCCAAGGATCATTAGGATTTTCTATCCAAGCACTGACCATTGATTTTAAATTTGCTTTCGAGATGGATTTTGCAGCAAATTTTTTATATCCATAGTATATCTTGGTAAGACAGTGATATCGACGAGGCTTTAACGCAATTGTTGGATATGCACAAATCGCATTAAATAAATCAATTGAAATTTCAAAGGATTTGTCAAAATTTTTCAATATTAGATATTGACTTTTTTTACTGAATAACCATTCGATTATCCAATCAAAGAAAAACGCTTTTATCGCGATTATTATCAGCATTATTATCCCAAAGGCAATTCTGAATGGGTTTTTACTTATTTTCTTCTTTGCTTTTTTGTTCATTCACGTTCACCATTTTAACAACAATTGCACAGGTAAAAGAAAGATTTCGATCCGCATCCTTTGAGATTGACTATGTTGTCATACACCCAATTTTGCATAAGAGAATATACTCTATTCTTTTCGTTTGTACAACCAAACGGGGTAGAAGGGAGCCCAAAAACCAGCCTATTCCACGGGCAGGGTCAAGATAGAAACGGACTTACGCCCCACATGGTAATAAGCCAAAAAGATTTTTCCGTCCCTTATGTCAAGACGGTACACACTCGCTTCCGCAGACACGCGTTCCTGTTTCCACGTTTGTCCACCATCGGTACTATAAAGCAGGGCAAAATTATCGGTAAACCAGACTCCATCACTAACGACAGTTGCAAAGACATCGCCTTTTACAAGGAAATCCTGCATCCAAAGACATTGCGTACCCTTGCTGCCATAGCTCGTTTCGTGCCGCTGTTGAGCCTTCCCGTCTTCTATCCGATAAACGAGCACCCGGTTTCCCGAAGAACCGAGTATCCAGCTTTTGTCATTCCGGGCAAAAATCGGAAGAGTACTTTCCACGAAATCACCCGCAAACACCCTTTCCCCATTTTCCAACTTGTATTTCGGTCCCCCATCCGGAACCGAATCGTTCACGCGAACAATACGAACCTTGCGATAATCCCGATATTTACCAATGGAATCCCACGTCATATAGTCCTCACCCGACACATAAACCGCATTGAAGTCGGCATCACGTTCGTAGGACTCGAGAATCATATGGTCATCCATGGAATAGAACATTGCAATCGACGTCAAGCTCCTGATTTCGCTTTTTGTCCAGGTGGCACCCCCATCGTATGTTCCAAGAACTGCGGGGAGTTGCTCTATGATACCATACGAACCGAATAAAAAAAGCGAATCGGGTCCCCGCACAACCATTTCTTCAATATGAAAGTCCTCGAATTCCGCAGGATAGACCGTCTTTTCGCGAAAGGCCTTCGAAGAGGAATCCTTATATGACGCATAAGCGAAAAAAACGACGCCAAGCAGCATCAAGACAAAGAATGGTGTAACGAAAATTGTAATGACGATGTTTCTCGTTTTCATAAAAGCTTTAGCCATTCTAATTCAATCGCATTATTCTACCCTACAGTCCTTTCAAATACAACGCCATAAAACGGTCATAAACGATGTAGCCCTCTTGAGTTTTCATCACGAATTCTTGCGACAAAAGCATATCAATGGCACGGCTAATACTGCTAACATTTTTCAGGTGATACTTTTGCACAAAGGCTGATGAATTTATAGCCTTAGCACAGCCTTCTTTCGCAATCGCGATGAGCAACTGGCATTGATTGCGTGTAAGCAAGGCGATCAGCCTCTGATAAATTTCCTTTTCTGATTCGACAATAGCTGCGATACACAGTTCCACATCTGCAATTTCTATAGTTGCAAGTGCAGTTTCGTACAGGCGATTCAACACGCGTTGCATATACCAAGTATGCCCATCAAATTTATGATAGAGTTCGCCGAAGATTTCTTTGGACAATTTGATGGAGTTTTTCGACATCCATTTTTTTGCAAATGCATAGTAATGGTCTTCGGAAATCGCCGTTAAATTGAAAATCTCCGTACTGCGGTAAAACGGATGTGACACTGAGCCAAACATTTCCGTCATCAAGTGCTGTTTGCTACCAGAGAAAATAAAATGGACGTTCGGGCAAAACTGGATGTACGAACGAAGCAGTGCTTCAACGCCTTCATCCTTATATTCTGCAATCTGCTGGAATTCATCAATGGCGATGTAACATTCTTGCTTCGATTGCTTAAGGTAGGCAAAAATTTCTGCCAATGTATTCTTTGTTTCTTGCGGAGCAAATTCAATAGACGGCTGCGGATTGCCAGAAACCGGATCTGTTGACAGAACTACTTTAAAACTTTTGAATAGCGACAAGGCCGTTTTTGCAGCCTTCTTTCCAAACGAATCTAATTTTCCGACAACAGCCGTACCTAAGTTGTGAACGAAATCATCCAGCGATTTCGTCGGGAAAATGTCGATATAGAAGCAAGCTGCATCTTTTTCATCTTTCTGTATAACATTGAAAATATGGTATATCAGCCCTGTTTTGCCCATACGTCGTGGAGAAAGCAATGTAATATTACGCCCATTACGGAGAGCCGACAGAATGTACTTGGTCTCTTCGACACGGTCACAGAAGTATTCAGGACCATTATACCCATAAAGAAGGAACGGATTAATATTCATACTCTAAATATAATCAAATTTCGCAAAATGCGTAACGCAAAATGCGAAATTTTTCATATAACGAGTCTGTAGTAGAAATGCCACAGGCTCCTTCGACTACGCTCAGGATGACACTTCTGGCAGCATAGATCCTTCAGCCGTTGGCTTCAGGATGACAATGCCTTAAGATCCTCGCCTTCGCGAGGATGACGAGATAAATTCGCGAGGATGACAATGTAAAAATTATTTCTTGTCACGGATGCGGGCGTAGAGGGCTTCAGCTTTTTCGGTATCGCCTGCGTTCGAGAATATGTGGCCAACGTTTTCAGCACCGATGCGGCCCTGAGAATTACCAGCACGCCAAGCCTTCATGTAACATTCAAACGCTTCGTCATAGCGCTTTTGCGTAAAGTAAATTTGTCCCAAGTCGAGATTCAAGTCAGCAATCCCTTTCTTGTGGCGGAGGCCTTCTTCAAGCGTGAAAATTGCCATCCACGGGGATTCATTCTTGACATACATCTGCGCAAGATAACGGCGAGCGGAAACGTTTTCGGGATCCATCATGATGCCGTTTTCCATTTCGTTCAAGGCGAGCCGCGTAGAATCCATGCTGCGGTAGTAATACGAGAGCGTGTAATGCACGTCAGCGCCAGCAGTCGCTGTCATCTGGAGCGCGTTTTTGAGCGTCTTCACGGCGTATTCGTAATCGCCAAGCTTTTCATAAACTTCGGCAAGGCCGTACCAAGCATCCATGCGATCCGGGTTTAGCGCTAGCGCACGTTCAAAATGCTTTTGCGCAAGCGTCCAGTCGCTGCCTTTCATATAACATTCCGCAAGGGCAAAATGGATGTGGTCCGTTTCCGTCCCGAGTTCAATCGCACGGTTGTAGGCGACAATCGCATCGCTCGGAGATTCAGCGAGGTAGTACAAATCGCCGAGAAGCATCCAAGCCTTCACAAAGTCCGGGAGGAGTTCAACGGTGCGCTTGTACGCAACCATCGCGACTTCTTTTTTGCCAAGTTGCACAAGGGCATTGCCCAAGTTGAACCACGCGAACGGCTCGTAACGGCCATCGTCAATAGCGGCACGGTAATACTTCACCGATTCCTTGTAACGCCCCTGGTCGTAAAGCTCGTTCGCCTTGAAGAAGAAATCATCCGCAGCATGCAACGGGAGTGCAAGGAAAAAGAGCAGTAGGAAGTAGACAGTAGGAAGTAGGAAGAGCTTCTTTGCGAAAGAAATAGGAGATTCCCGATCGAGTCGGGAATGACAGTCACACAAAGAGTTCCCAAATTTGTAATTAAAATTACTTAACAAAACGGAACTCCTTTGTAGCTTTTTGTGCTACTGGGAAGCCGCGTAACTGCGCCGGAGAGAACTTCCACTGGCGAATAGCCTTGAGCGCTTCGATATCAAAGCCATAGCCTGCCGGGTCCTGCGTCAGCACCTGAGCCTGAGCCACGTCACCGTTCACATCAATCACAATAAACACTTTCACGTAACCCGAGACGCCCATTTTCTTGGCGCGGTCCGGGAACTTCGGCTGGATTTCACGCAACACCTGCGCCTGTTCATCCACTTCGCCAGCCTCGTAAATTACGTTTTCCATCGAACCAGCATCCACGGCAACGCCATCGCCAGCGGCACCACGAGCAAGCGACAAATCCATCTGGAAATTCTGGCTACGGGATACACCCATGTGCGCCGAAACCTTGAACGTGTTCGGAGTCGCCACCGTACGAATGACTTTCTGCTTCACTTCGGGCTTTTTCTCACTCACGAGGACTTCAACTTCGGTCACTTCTTCGAGAACTTTTTCGGACTTTTCGCCTTTATCGAAGAACAACACGTTGATGACCGGGATCGCAAGGAAGAACACAGCGCCCACGACAAACGAGAGCACAAACGCCACCGGGAATCGGAAATATTTCGCACAAAAATCAAGCATAAGCAGTAGGAAGTTAGAAGTCGGAAGTAGGAAGTAAGACTCACTGTCTACTGCCTACCGTCTACTGTCTACTAAATTCACTCCTCCTTATTCGCGGAGATGGAGACTTTTCTCACCTTCGCCAAATTACATTCATCGAGGATATCAACCACGACTCCGTTGGGGGCGTCACGGTCGCTCACGATAATCACCGGGCGGTCCGGCGCTTCGGCCATCATCTGGCGGAGCACGGTCTGCAAAGTCGAGAGGTTCACCTGCGTCTCGTTGATGTGGATGGTCCCCTGACGGGTAACACCAATCAAAATGCTTTCCTTCGCAAGTTCCTTTGCGGTACTCGCCTTCGGCTTCGTCACATCCACGCCCGTTTCGCGCGTGAACGTCGAGGTCACGATGAAGAAGATCAAAAGGATGAACACCATGTCGAGCATCGGAGAGACATCAATGCCTCCACCGCTTCTCGAACGTTTACGGATAAAACTCATTCAACCTCCTTGGCAAAGCAACGTTCTTCGAACTTGAGCGCTTCGCTCCAGGCAAAATCACCAATAGAATCTACTCGTCTTTCGAGATAGTTATAAACGAGCATCAGCGGGAACGCAACAAGCAAGCCCGCCTGCGTCGTGAGGAGCGCTTCGGAAATACCGTCCGCCAAGAGCACCGGATTTCCAAAGCCAAATTGCTTAATCGTCTCGAACGTATGCACCATGCCAGAGACCGTTCCCAGAAGTCCGAGGAGCGGAGCAATCGAGGCACAAGTTACAATCGTCTTGAGCGACTTGGAAAGGCTTACGTCCAGTTCGTGACGCGTCGCGAGCATCGCATTGCGCACAGCCACAGGGCCATCTTTACGGTACTTCCGCACGTTTTCGACCAGAGCCAAGAAGTAGCCAAAGCGGCGCTTGCGGAGTTTTGCAAAAGCAGCCTCCTCGCCCACCGTGTCCAAGTCCTTGAAAAACTTCGAGGTCGAAGTGCCCTTCAGCATAAAATAATAGCCGTATCGTTCAAACATCAAGAACCAGCCCAGCCACCCAATCAGGAATAGCGGGAGCAACACCCAACCGCCGCGCAGCAGGATGCTCATGGTCGCTTCGATGACGGAATATTCGTCCATTACTTTTCCTTAATCCAGATAGCGTTGAGGACGGCAAGGCCCGTCTTTTCCATGCGGGTACGGACAGAATCCGAGATGTTCACGAGGAGCGTGTGCAAGAGCTGGAGCGGGATAGCCACGATAAGGCCAGCTTCCGTCGTCACGAGGGCGATGGAAATACCGCCAGCCAAAAGCTTCGGGTCGCTCGTGCCATGCATGGTGATGACATTGAAAAGTTCAATCATACCCATAACGGTACCCAAGAGACCGAGGAGCGGAGCCGTCGAGGCAAACACGGAAATCCAGCTGAGTCCCATTTCGAGCTTGGGCACTTCGCCTGCGAACAGGACTTCGAGAGACTTTTCGGCACTCGCACGGTCCTTGAAATTCTTGCCAAGCACGGAGCGCAACACCTTGCCCACTTCGCCATGAGCCCTCTGGGATTCAGCAGTTGCAAGACGGAGGTCGCGATTCGCGAGAGCCTTTACCGCATTGCGAGCACCACGGCCACCAAAGCCGAGGACAAGGAGCCAAACGAGGCGCACGAGGAAAATGATAAGGCCGAGGATAAAGAGCGTTGCGATCGGGTACATCAGGATGCCGCCGTTATGGAAGAATTCAGCAAAGTCTTCTTTCCACGTGGTTTCCTGATGGTTTGCAAGTTCACTCGAAAGTTCGGTGCTGAGGAGGACATCGACCGGCACCATCACGAAAGCAGAATCGTTAGCGCTAGCAAAAGCCTTCGCCACGTCCTTGCGCGTTTCGGGAGAGAGATTTTCTTGCCAGCTATAGACGCGCTTCTTTTCGCCTGCCACCGGGAGCATCAAAGCCGAGGGGTGGAAACCGTTCACGTCGGTAACCTTCGCCATCTGCATAGCAAAGAGGCCGCCCAAGCGCATGCGATCGCCTTCGGCAACCGAGCTACCGAACATGAGGTCCGCCTTTTCGGTGCGGACTTCACGCGTAAACTTCATCTCTTTCTTGGCGACTTCGAGCATCGAGCGGGCAATGCGGAGCGGGTCATCGCGGTAAAGGCCCATTTCCTTCTTGACCTTGTTCTGCGCTTCGACGCGATCGGCAACCTTGAACGGCACGCCCTGTTCCTGGAACTTGGCTAGCATTTCCAAGCGTTCCGGACCTGCAGCGAGCGAGAGGTATTCGGCACGGGCCTTTTCGGCCTGGAGCTTGACCTGGGCCAAGTCTTCACGGGCGACACGCACGTCTTCGAGCAAGCGGGTGCGTTCGGACATCAAGGCGTCTACGCGTTCCTTGCCGAGCTGATACTTTTCATTGAAGAGTTCACGTTCCTTGTTGAACGTTTCGCGGTCCTTCCAGCGGGCGGCGACAGCCATGTCGCGCTTGCGGCGGGCTTCTTCGAGGTCAGCCTTAGCGCTGTTGAGTTCGGCGCGTTTCTTGACGGCATCGACGGTTACGTTCTGCTGAGCATGAGAAGAAGGAGCGAGAAGCAAAACTAAGACGAGAGGCGAGAGACGAGAGACGAGAGATAAACGCCTCAAAAAACCGCTACTAGAAGACACTCTTTCGTCTTTCGTCTGAAGGGGCGAAGCACCGTTCTTTCGTCTAAACATTAGTTAGCCTCCTTCGGGAAAGATACTGGGATAGTCACAAGTCTTGGAGCGGTCTTGCCTTCGGCGACCTTCATCACGTCCTTGAGGACCGTGCGCATCGTGAGGTCTTCGGAGACGTTCTTCCAGGAGTAGCCGAGGCCGTTACGAGTGAGGAACAAAACATCGTTACCGTCATTGCTGACAAAAATCGAGGCAACAGCACCGTAGCGCAAATACGTTCCAGCCACGTTGCGAGCGTCCACCTGCAAGAAGCCCTTCCAAACTTCGGTGGTGTAACCCAGGCGGATGCGGTCGTAAAAGACTTCCATCGTGCGGTTCAAAGCATCGTCCGTTTCGATTAGGCCCTTGTGCAACATGCTTGCGATTTCCTGGATATTCTTGACGGCTTCGTCCGTGCGGTACGGGAAATCCGATTCAAAGAACGGCACGAGAGAATCGATGACCGTCGCAAGAGAATCAGCGTACTTCGTCTTGCGGTTTTCGAAGTAGCGGATCGAACCGTTCGTCTTCGCGCGGGCCGCTGAAATTTTCTTGAGTTCGACCTTGAGCGAATCGATTTCGGCTTTCAAGGACTTGTTCTGGGCCGAGAGGTTCTGCACCTTTTTGCGACCGACTTCAACGAATTCGGCATGGCGCTTCTTTTCGGCTTCGTGCATAGATTTTTCGCGAGCGGTTTCGGCCTCGACCGTCTTGATTTGGCGACGAACGCTTTCTACCGTTTCCTGGGCCACGGCAAAAACGCCAGAAAGCCCCAGACACAACAATACTTTAGGAAGGAATGAAAATTTCATGTGCATAAAATACAAAGATGTTTGACTAAAAAATTTAGGATTTTGTCAAAAACAACGTAAAATCGAGATTTTTAGCATATAATCAATATTTAAAGCTTTAAAAAGCAACGAAAACTTCATGCGGGCGGGGCCCCAGCTCGGAGTTGCGAAGGCCGCACGGGCCCCTCCCTGCACCCTCCCCATCCTTGGCCGACGCTTTATTCTCTCAACGACTTCCTATTATCTTTTTTTGAATAATAATCCCGCTTTCACAGAATAAAAAACTACTTAATCGCCATTCAGCAGTCGTTTCATGTCAGCGGGGTATGCGTGGCTTTCGAAGGTGCGGGGTTCTTTCCAGTACGGGAGCTGGAGTTCAACCTTGTATGCAAAAAGCATCTGGTTGTGGGCGCCAAGCACCTTGATATCTTCGTCGGTGAGTTCTCCGCCCTGCGCAAGCTTCTGGTAAAATTCACCATCGCGGTAATACAGGCGGTCCCCCACGATCGGGAAGCCCATCTCGGCAAGATGCGCACGAATCTGGTGCTTACGCCCCGTGATGAGTTCTGCTTCGACTAGCGAAAGTTCCGGAGCAATTTCCGGGCAATCCAGATGGCGCAAAAGCTTAAAGCGCGTAAAGCACTCCTTGCCATCTTCGCGGTGGTGCATGCGCAAACGGATCATGTCTTCCGGGTCTTCGCGCAAAGGCATGTGGCATTCCACATCGCCTTCCGGGAACTTTCCACGCACGACCGCGAGGTAGAACTTGCGGAGCAAAATGCGGTCGAGATTCTTCTGGAAGCGGGCCGCCGTTTCGCCATACCTTGCAAACAAGATAAGTCCGCCCGTATCGCGGTCCAGGCGGTGCATCGGCGTCGCCGTCTCGGAATCAAATTCTCGGCGGATAATCGCCGCAAAAGTGTTGTAGAAAATGCGGCCCGTATGGTGCACAGGTACGCCTGCCGGCTTTGCGACTAGAATAAATTCATCGTCTTCAAAGACCGTTTCAAAATCGGTCGGCACTTCAGGTTCGCTGTAGTTTTCGACATGGTAAACGACCTTGTCGCCACGATGCGCGACAGTCTCCACATTGGCCGTAGCCCCGTTAATCGTCACAAGCCCGCGCGTCAGGCGGTCCACCCAGTCTTCTCGGCTGTGGTACGTGAAGCGGTCACAGAGGGAATCGAGCAAAAGGCGACCTTCGTATTCCGGTCGCACCTCGCTTTCAAAGAACATATCTGACGGAGCCTTGCCCATTTTATTCCCTGTACAAATCGTGCTTGATGATGTAATCGTAAACGGACTGTTCCAGCCCCTGCGGACACACACTGCGGTTCAGCAAAAGCGACCTGCGAATGGCAGTGCTAGAATAAACGCCGTTAAATCCCTGCTCCGGCCCAAGCCAGTAAAGCGGTGCATAACCGTTTCGCTTATGCTGTTCCATATCCGGCTGCGGGTAGCCGTTGCGGGCAAAGACAATCAGTTCGATATCGCGGAGCAGCAAATGGCCGTTGTAGTTCGTGCCGTAAAAGTTCAAGGGGTCGCGCCAATGCGGGATGCCTTCGTAGGTATCGGCACCCGTGAGCAAGCGGAAATTGATATCCGGGAATTTTTCCTTGAGGCTCATCAAGAACACGTACGAACCGCGGTAATCGCCCTGTTCAATTTCCAAGTCCGAAAGGAACAAGCGCTTGTCGCCCGAGAATGCAAGTTCGAGCATCGCAAAGCGGTCTTCTGGCGAAGCGTTCAGCTGCTTGTCCCAGCGGTCAGGACTCGGCATAAACCAGACTTCATCACAGAAACCACGGTCCAAACAAGTTCTCGCCACACGCATGTGGTCTTTATGGACCGGATCAAACGCACCACCCAAAACAGCAACATTCTTCATTACGCAACTCACAAGCAATTACAGATTAATAGACGAACACGGAGAATCCAAGATTCATCTGCCAGCGCCCGCCCGAAACATCCTTATCAAGGAACGGATCATAATGTTCAAGCACCCAGTGATAACCGATATCGAGCGTCAAGAAGGTCCTTGAAAAAACAACCCAGAAAGTACCAAAGCCGGCACTCCATTCATTCCAGGCAATATCGCCATTTTCGCTCAAAGCGCTCACTCTGGAATACGACCCCGTCAAATAAAATTCGCTCAAAAGATGTGCGCCGATATCGACACTAAAGTCAGAAGTTTTCACTTCGTTTTTATTGTCATCACTATCCTTTTCTTCGTAGCTCGAAAATCCATAACCCAAGCGTACAAAGGCAAGTCCCGGCATCCAGGCCCCGATCATCGGCTTGATCTGGCAAACGCCAACACCGTGACCATCACCAACTCCAGCCCCGGAGCCGATCCCCAAAGAACCGCCCAAAAAGAGCGGCCATTGCATACTCGGCCCTGTTCCAGCAGAGCTTTGCCCTAGCGGATTGGAAATCGTAGGCGTATTCGCAGCCGGGACTCTTTGAGCAAAAGAGGCCGTCACGCTCAACAGCACGACCACAGCGACAAGCAGGAAACGATTCAAAAAAATATTCTTCATATTAGAAAACCAGGATCAAGGCAAAAGCAACACCCATAACCGCATTAAAAAGAGCATCGTATTTTGAAATCAGATAGTTCCTTTTAGAAAGCGACCTGTCGTGCAAAAGCTCAATCAACATTTTATCGGAAAGAAACAAAGTCAAGAGCAACTTGATCACGAGCAAGGCCACAAGCCAAACCACAATATCCGAAAGATAGATCAGAACGGAATAGCCAATAGACAGCACACTGGACAATAGAAGATTGGACCTTCTCAAATCAGCGTCTGTTGCAGCATTGTCCTTAGCCAGCCTCAAAAACTCGCCCGCTTTTTCGGAGACCGTTTTAAAGCTTGCACAAAATTCGGAAATGTTATAGCCCATCATGACAATCGATGCGATGAGCGCAATTTTCACAACGTAATCAGACATAAATTTACTTTCCTGAATTCAAAATTCGCACATAACTAGCATAGCGCGCTTCAGATATTTTTCCCGATTCAACAGCGGCGCGCACGGCGCAACCCGGCTCCTTGAGGTGCTTGCAGTTGCTAAACTTGCACGTAAAATGGTCATCTTCAAAAAATCCCGGGAAAATCTTGGCGAGCGTTTCGGGTTCCATGTCCATAAGGCCGATGCTACGGATCCCCGGCGTGTCGATCACATAGCCACCACCCGGAAAATCGAACAAGCTCGAAGAAGTCGTCGTATGGCGGCCCTTGCCATCGCGTTCGCGGACATCTCCCGTACGCAGTTCAGCATGGGGCACAAGCTCATTGATAAGCGTTGACTTTCCGACGCCGCTCATGCCGCTAAAGACAGAAGACTTTCCGACGAGTTCATTGCGCAAGACCTCGAGACCATCCCCACTTTTAACGCTCACGGGAATCACCTTGTCCACGATTTTCATGAAGTCGCGGATATCGCTCGAAAGATCGGCTTCGCCGTTCGGCAGCAAGTCCATCTTGGTGAGCACGAGCACAAACGGCAAGTCGTTCAAGTTTGCAGCAAGCAAAAAGCGGTCCATGAATCCGTAGTTGAATTCCGGCTGCGTCACGCTCGCGACAATCACGACCTGGTCGATGTTTGCGGCAAGCGTCTGCTGCTTGTAGAAGCTGTCACGCGGGCCCGGGCGCTTGAGTTCGCTCTTTCGCGGGAGCACACGCACAACGCAATACTTCTGCGAACCGACACCGTCGCCTTCGTCATCGCCATCGTTCACTAGCCCGAGCAAAACGCGGTCGCCCACGGCCGGGAATTCCCCGAGTGTTTTGGACGTCGTCGCACGGTACATGGCTGTAACAGTAGACGGTAGGAAGTCGGAAGTAGGAAGGTTGTCATGCCCGCCTTGAGCTCTTTGATCACTTAGTGCTTTAGCACTTATGTGAGCATGATCCGCGTATGGGGAGGGCACCTCCTTCTCGTCTAATCTCACTTCGCAGGTGCGGCGGTGGACTTCGAGCACAAGCCCTTCCACGCAATTTTCTTCGCCGATGTTTTCGACCGGATTCTTGATGCGCTTGATTTTTGCCTTTTTAAATTCGCGGCTGAAACGTTCCTTGATTGGGCGTTCATCAACGACTCCCGATTCCAATTCACGCATCACGTCGATACGGCGGCTTCTGTGTTCGCGCCTTGACGTGCGGACACTCTTCAATGGAGCTTCATTTTCGTCGGAATCAAAATCGTTATTTCGCATCTTTCTTCAATTTAGAAAGTTTTTCGACTTCGAGTTCCCGCGCTTCTTCCAATTCCTCTTCAGTCACAGGGCGGCCACGGCGA
This sequence comes from Fibrobacter sp. UWB4, assembly GCF_002210345.1. NCBI lineage: Bacteria > Pseudomonadati > Fibrobacterota > Fibrobacteria > Fibrobacterales > Fibrobacteraceae > Fibrobacter > Fibrobacter sp. UWB4. The sequence continues at coordinate 163,713 of NZ_MWQI01000008.1, forward strand.
ATCGATTCCATCAAGAAATGAATCGCCTTCAGGCGGCCATTGCACTTTTCGATGCAATTGTCGTAAAAACCTTTCGTTTTCCAGTCACTTTCGGGAATATGTTCCGAGGCGTACAGAAAATGTTCGACGCAAATAGAAAGCTGTTCCGCTTCCTTCCTCAAATCTTCCAGATTACTCTTCGTAAAAAAAGGCATAGTATAAAGATAGAAATTAGTAGACGGTAGGAAGTTGGAAGTAGGAAGAAGAAAGATATTGGCAAGGTATGGAACCAACAGATGTACTTTTCCGCACATTTAAGGACATTTTAAAGACAAGACTCTTTTCGCAAACGCATTATTTGTCTATTATTCAGTCGTAATCGAAGGGAAAATCAATGATTTCCACATTCAGCATGCTCGTTAAAATGACCCGTCCGGTAAACATCGTGATTGCAGCAATCACGCTTGTTGTAGGCTACATGCTTTTACAGCATTACCCTGCCGTTCCAGTTTTGATTTTGCAGATGCTCGGGTTTGCAACAGCTATTGGCTTTGCCAACATCCAAAACGACATCCTTGATTTCGAAAGCGACAAGCTGAACCGTCCAGAACGCCCTCTCGTAACAGGCAAGGTCTCCGTAAAGACCGCTCGTAGAGCTTGCTACGCTCTCGCCGTCATCATGCTCCTCTGCGGAATTGGCGACAGCATCTTTCAGAACATACAGTTCATCGAAATCGTCAAAGACCCAGCACTCGCGCAGGAATTCGGATGGATGGGTACAGTCATCCTGTCGTTCCCGGTGTGGTTTTTCGCATTACTCGGCGCACTCCTCATCGCCTACAACCGCAAGCTCAAACGCTCCCCCATATTCAAGAACATAACCGTAGCATTCCTTTGCACAACGCCCCTGCTTTACGCCGTGCAGCACTTCTTCAATTTTTCACTGACCGCAAACCCAGAAGAATACATGTGGGCCATCATCCCCGCCATTCCGTTTGCATTCCTGCTGACCACAGCACGGGAAATTTACAAGGATCTCGAAGACACGACTGGAGACCTCAAAGCAGGCATCATGACGTTCCCGCTCGTCGCCGGAGACAATGTCGCCAGACGGCTTGCCGCAAACATCATCATATTCACGTGGATATCGCTCCCGGTTCCCGTGTTCTTCCTGGACAAGCTCTTTGGGCACAATTATCCGCCGGTTTTCCTTGCCATAACGCTGGTGACACTAACCCCATGCTTTGTCGTCGCCATCTTGAGCGCCCACCGCAAGAATTACCGTCGGGCACAATCCGTTACAAAGATTGCAATGTTCCTCGGGCTTTTGGCACTGATGATTTGCATTCTGCTTCCATCCTAGATTTACATTTTATGTAAATCTTTACATTTTTAGTTTTACAATTCCTGTAATACACCTGGCAAAAACCGCAATTTTCGCCATTGGCACATATTTTGCTAATCCGCGGCGTCCGCTTCCCGGCTTGCACCCGTTTCGGTGAGCTAAGGCCCTCGAGGCAAGGGAGGCTCCACTTCAAAGAGGCGTTATGCTCGAAGAATTGCATGAAGAATGCGGCGTCATCAGTATTTATAACGGTGACAATGTTGCCCGCAATGTAGCCATGGGACTTTACGCATTGCAGCACCGCGGCCAGGAAAGTGCCGGGTTCGCTGTTTCTGACGGAGACAAAGTCCGAGTCCGCAAGTCCATGGGTCTGGTTTCCACCCTTTTAAGAGATTACAACATCGACGAACTGCAAGGTTTTGCAGGCATTGGCCATGTGCGTTACAGCACCACAGGTGCCTCCACCCTCGCGAACGCTCAGCCGATTTTGATCAGCTGCAAGTGGGGACAAATCGCAGTCGCCCACAACGGGAACATCACAAACGCTCCCGAACTCCGCGCCGAGATGGAAGCCGACGGCCACATTTTCCAGACCACATCCGATTCTGAAATTCTCCTGCACGAAATCGCCCGCACCAAGGCGGACACTCTAGGCGAAGCCATCAAGATCGCCATTACTAAATTTACCGGCAGCTTCTGCCTCGTATTCTTAAGCAAAGACACGATGTACGTCGCCCGCGACGGTTACGGCTTTAGGCCTCTCTCAATTGCCCGCATGGGGAAATCCTGGTGCGTCGCCAGCGAAACCTGCGCATTCGACTTGCTCGGCGCAAACTACGTTCGCGACATCCAGCCCGGCGAATTCCTGACCATTACCAAGAACGGTCTCCATTCCGAACGCTTTACGCAAAAAGACCGCCTCGCCCACTGCATTTTCGAATACATCTACTTCAGCCGTCCGGACTCCAAGATTTTCGAGCAGAGCTGCGACAAGATTCGCCGCAAGATGGGCAAGCAGCTCGCCAAGGAATGCCCCGTCGATGCCGACATCGTTATTTCTGTGCCAGATAGCGCGACCACAGCCGCGCTCGGTTACGCACAAGCTAGCGGCATCCGTTTTGAAATTGGACTTTTGAGAAACCATTACGTGGGCCGTACATTCATTGACCCGACGCAAAACGTGCGCGAACAGAAAGTCCGCTTAAAGTTCAACCCGATTGAAGGTGTGCTTAAGAACAAACGCGTTTGCGTTGTCGAAGACTCCATCGTCCGTGGCACAACGCTTCGCATCCTCTCCAGAATGCTCCGCGATGCGGGCGCCCTCGAAGTGCACATCCGCATTGCATCGCCTCCGGTCGCACACCCGTGCTTCTTCGGGATGGACTTCCCGAGCCAGGGCGAACTTGCCGCAAGCTCCATGACTCCCGACGAAATCGCCAAGATGCTCGGCGTAGAAAGCCTCGGTTACCTGAGCGTCGAAGGCATGAAGAACTGCACCGGCGAAGGCGAAAACTACTGCGCCGCCTGCTTTGACAACTGCTACCCCGACTACATCGGCGCCCACGCCGAAAAGACGAGATGCGGATAGACGAAAAATTTGACTGGACCCTTCCGCCTACGGCGTCAGGGTGACGGAGAAGCGGATTCCGGCATGACAGCAACAAAAAAAACGCCCCGAAGGGCGTTTTTTTATGCGTTTTCGAAAGTCCAGCGGATATGGTCATCAAGGAGGTCGTGCGCGTCAAACGCAAGGCCAAAGCAATCCCTGATTTTCTGAACGTCATAGAGCATCGGTTCTTCACCCCAGCCCATGTCCGCTTCAACAATCTTGGATGTGCAACCCGGCTTGAGGGCAATCATCTTCTGCGCGATTTCCTTCCAGCTGATCCATTCAGAGCCGAGACCCAAGAAGATTTCTTCGTTGTAGTCGGACTCCAGCAATTTCATATAAATTTCAGCCTGCTGCGAAGCATGGATAAACTGTGTACCGTCGTTCTTGATGATATTGATATCGCGGTTTTCCTTGACGGCGTATGCCATTTCAAAGAAGCGGCGGTCCGGCTGCGAGCAGCCATCGGGGAACGCCGGATTACCGAACGTGTAGCCCGGACGAATGATATTGCGCTTCATCTTGACTTCGGGGAACTGGCTCCCATAGCCGTGGCTAAAGCCAAGCACGTAAGCTTCGCCCGCAGCCTTTGTGGCGCCGTACAAATCAATCGGCAAATTGCTCGTGGTTTCGCGCATTTCGGAACGCACACGGCCCATAGCCGAAGTGCTGCTCGTCATGATGAACTTTTCACAGCCTGCACGGGCGGACATTTCCAGAAGCGCAATCGTTGCACGGGTATCGTTCATGAGCATGGCGCTCGGCGTATCGCCCCAGCCAAGAGCTACGTGAATGCATGCATCGCAGCCAATCAAGCCTTCGCCCATTTTTTCGAAATCTGTCAGAGCGGCTTCGACAAACGACACATTCGGATTAGCCCTTAATGTCGGCACCTTGTTCGGGTGGCGCGTTGCAACAACAACTTCATGCCCCTTTTCCAAGAGGGCCTTGACCACATAATGACCAATAAAGCCGGTTCCACCCGTTACAAAGACTCGCATAAGAACTCCTTTTTAACACCTATTTTTTTCAATATAGATTTTGTCACCTCAATTCGGCAAGATTCATAAAAATTTATTTGCTGATTTAGGGAGCTTTTCAGGTAGTTTTTAAGGATTTTAACATTGCGATTTCTACCAGCTATCAACTAATAACTATTGACCAACAACTATTGACCAATAACTAATTTACTAGATTAAATCACGGAAAAATTCTAGTGAGGTTTTTATGTCCCGTTTACGCGTTTTGGTATTGATGGGCGGTCCATCTACCGAACATGATGTTTCTGTCGTTAGCGGTACTGGCGTTGTGCGCGCCATGGATCCGGAAAAGTACAATATCCACCCGGTGCTCATCGACAAGGACGGCACCTGGCACTGGTCTTCCCGTGAACTTTCTCCGTACCAGAAGGCAAATTTCTCAGAAAACTATTTCCACAGCCTCGAAGGCACGGCAGCGAACAAGAAGAAATCCCCGGCACTTTCGGAGCTCCCGTCAGCGGACATCGCATTCCTCGCCCTCCATGGCAAGTGGGGCGAAGACGGCCACATCCAGGCCATGCTCGAAAACTGGAACATTCCGTACACGGGTTGCGGCCTTTTGGCATCTGCTCTCGCCATGGACAAGATCAAGTCCAAAGAAATCTACCGTGCAAATGGTATCCCGACTCCGCCTTACCGCGTGATCTGGAAACACAACTTTACCGGCGACACGCTCGTAAGCGTTGCCGACGAACTCGGATTCCCGCTTGTGATCAAGGACCCGCTGGGAGGCTCTTCTATCGGTATCGGCATCGCGAAGAACATTGACGAAGCCGGCAAGATTGCCCAGGACTTGTTCAAAGATTCCAACCGTCTGCTCTGCGAAAAGTTCATCGCCGGTGGCGAAGCCAGCTGCGGTTACATCGAAGGTGAAAAGCCCTTGCCGCCGACGGAAATGCGCATGACGACCCGCGAATATTTCGACTTCGAAGCGAAGTACAACGGCGAATGCCAGGAAGTCACGCCGGCCGAATTTGCACCGGAACTCACGGCCCGCATCCAGGAACTTGTGAAAAACGCCCACTACGCTTTGGGTGGCGCCGGCTACAGCCGCACGGATGTGCGCATCACGAAGGATGGCGAACTCTTTGCGATCGAGACGAATACGCTCCCGGGCATGACCCCGACATCGCTGTTACCGCAACAAGCAGCCTGCATTGGCATCACCTACAGCCAGCTCATCGACCTCATCATCGACAAGAGCTTGGAGATTAAGCGGTAGGCCGCTTCGCGGCAGTTCTGAGTTAAAAGTTACTAGTTACTAGATAAATTCTAGCATCACTAGTAACTAGTAACTACGAACTAGTAACTATAAATTAGTAACTATGAACTATAACTTAATAGTAGACACTTCCCGAAAGGGTATTGCAATGGCGCTGTGCGCGGACTCCGTGTACGAGGAAATGGTCGATCCGTCTGCCAAGGGCGAAATCCTGAGCGCAAGCCTCGACAATCTTTTGGCTAAGGTCGGTGCCACACTCGACGACGTGAAGCGCGTCATGGTGACAGTAGGGCCGGGTTCGTTCAGCGGACTGCGCACGGGCGTCGCATTCTGCCAGGGGCTTTGCTTTAGCGGCAAGCGCAATTTGTACGGCGTGACGACATTGCAAGCACTCGCCTGCTTTGCCGGCGTTCCCGATGAATCCGTTGCCGTCGTGATTCGCGCTCGCAATGAATTCTGGTACTTGCGTTTGAACAACGAAGAGAGCTTTATCGAAACTGCAGACGTTGTGGCTCGACTCCAGGCAAGCTCCGTGAAGAACGCCGTTGTCGATGCAGCCGCACTTGCAGACGAAACACTCGTCGCCGTTTTCAAGGACAAGGGAATCGCAACGACTCTCGACACCGACAAGAAGCTCGACATGTGGACCCCGCTTTTTGATACGGTGAAGCCCTCGCTCATTCAAGAAGCGAACTACATCCAGCCCTCGTACTTCGAGAAGCTGAAGGTGTAGTAGGCGGTAGGAAGTAGACAGAAGAATGTTGGCTGTAGGATGAAAGCGTCATCCTGAGAAGCGAAGCGACGAAGGATCCAGTAAAGTCTTGAGATTGCAATAATGAAACTTAACTGGATTCCTCACTTCGTTCGGAATGACGGAGAAGCCGGAGTAAAAGGACTTTTAAATGCAGTTACGACAGATGAATGAAAACGATTTGCCACAAGTTCTCGAACTGCAACGGGAACTTGCGTTTCAGGATTGGAACGAAAAGCAGTTTCTGTCGGAAATCCGCGCAAGTTACGCGTACTGCGTTGTTTGTGAAGAAGCCGACAAGCTTTTAGGCTACGCAATATTCCATTTGCTCGGCCCCGATTCCGAACTGTTGAGCATTGCGACACGCACATCTGAACAGCGCAAGGGCATCGGCAGTCAGCTTTTGAAAGCGGGTTTAGACAAACTCACCGAAAGCGGCGACCAATGCTTTTTGGAAGTCCGCGACGGGAACGCCAAGGCTCGAGCCTTTTACGAGAAGCACGGATTCAAGTTGTATAGCGTCCGCAAGAAATATTATTCCGATGGCGAAGACGCCGCATTGTACAAGTTCAGCAGGTAAAAACGTTGTCAAAAATCCTAAAAACAGAAAAAATTGACCATAAGAAAAAAAGCTTCAGCATCGGTTTGGCATTGCTGATTTTACTGGCTATAGCCGTTTTGACTTATGTCATTTTTGAAAAAAGCGGACTCTGGCTTGTCGAAGATGACGATCTCGAGCACGTGAAGTGGGTAGCCATTCTTGATGGACAAACGCCCGACCTGGAACGCAGCGACTACGCCGCCAACCTTTTAAAAGAAGGGGTCGTGGATTCCGTGCTCATCCTCGGACGCCGTGCCTACCGCGATCGCAGCAATTCCGAATTTTACGCCGAAGACTTCATGAAGCTTGGCGCTTTTGACGAAAAAGCCATTTATCTCGTTCCGCACAACGATCCGTCCACAATCGCCGAAGCCTACACGCTTATCCCATGGCTAAAGAGCCGAAACATCGATACGGTCCTTTTGCTAACGGGCGCAACTTCAACGTACCGTGTCAAAAGAATTTTCCAAAAGCTTTCCGGGAACAGCCCTGTTTACCTCACAAAAAATATCCACCACATCACATACGATCCTGCATGCTGGTACAACAACCGAGAATCGCGCAAGGACTGGCTCCGCAGCTGGGCGGCTTTGTTTGCATCGTACATAGACCTTTTCAATATCGACACGCTAAGCGTTGCGGATTCTTCTTACTACAAGCCCATCCGTTCTTACGCGGAATACAAAAAAGAATGGCGCCCCAAGGTGAACTTGCAAAAGATTCTTCCCAAGATCGAAGAAAAGATAAAAGCGGAATCGGAGAAAGAGATCATCAAGGATTCCGTCGCAACGGCTGTAAAAGATTCGAGCAAGACGCAAGAAAAAGCTCCGGCAAAAGCTTCGGCTAAAGAAACGCCGAAAGACAAGAAGGCAGAAGCCAAGAAGCGCAAATAGCGAAACACTATAGCGTCGTTCTGACACCGAAGGTGGAAGAACCCAGTAAAATCAAGTGTTGCAGCGACAAGACTTAACTGGATGGGGCAAAGCCCCATGACGGAGAAGCGGCGCAGGATGCGTCAACTTCAATTAAACGCTGAGCAGCAACAGTGCTGCGGTCAATGGCGCACTCCAGTTGATCGCGACTTCGTTACTTGCAAAAGAACTCTGTTCATCAGCATACGACATACCGCGGGCCTCGCCCAAGTAATGCGGATTTCTGTGCATGTCCTGGCGGTCCTCGTTAATGCCGCCAACAACAAGCCCTGGCACAGGTTCAAGAACCCCATCAGAATGGCTAATGCGGTGGTGCGGGAACTTCGGGGAACTCCATGCAGAACCCGTTACAAAGCACACGTCAACCGGATTTTTACCGTAAACAAATTCAATCTGCTCCATTGCAGCATTGCGGTACTTCGAATCGTGAAGCCATTCATACGCCAAATACAAAGTAAGCGCATGGTTTGCAATATCGCCATTGCTCCCCCAAATAAATTTGCGGATCGAAAGGCGATAAGGATCTTCATTTTGCAAATGCAAGATTTCGTCAGCGGTGTATTTAAAAGCCATCCGCGCACGGTCACACCACTTGCAGTCCATAGTCGCAAGAGCATACCAAGCCAAGTTCTGCGTCGAACGCCACTGCATTCCGTACGTCGGCAAGTACAAATCCATATCAACAGGGATTTGGAATTCCAATCGTTCCAGCAAGCCCGCAACTCCGACATCGGCAATGCTTTCGACATTCTTCAGTTCCCGGTACAGCATCGCGCGCGCCCAGAAAAAGTCATCGCCCAGATCAGGGTCCCCATAGCCGCCGCTGCCTTCGGTATTGTGCGGCCATTCGACTTCAGGATTCTTTTCGGCCCAGAGGTATGCGCGAATGCTTGCAAACAAGCACTTCTCCGCAAATTCACTATCGACATCTGCATAGACATGATGCGCCTGCGCCAAGGCCCCGGCAAAGTTGAGCGCGGAAGACGTTGACTTGCCAAGAATGTAGCGCTTCTGCGATGCATCCGATTCAGACGGAGTCACAAAGCCATCCCAGCGGTAAGGAGTCACCTTGAAGAAAACGCCGCCATCGTCATCTTGCATACGCAAGAAAAATTCCAGCTCAAAGCGGACTTCGTCAAGCAAGCTCACCGGCTGTTCAAACGATTCCTTAAACGAGGCGCCACCAACAAATCCAGAATCCTTACGCAATTCGCAGGCAAGCATCAAAGTTGCAACACTTACGCCGCCATTCACAATATACTTGCCGTAATCGCCGGCATCGTACCAACCGCCATGTGCATTCCAGACGCCAGGACGGTTCATCGTCGGATGAAACTCAAGCGCATCATCCAAATGCGCTGCCGGGCGAGCCCAGGCGCCAGCATATTTTGCAGGCAGCTCAACGCCGCTCCGCTGATAATAGAACGACTTGATGTTCGCCTTGACTTCGCGTTTGAGCCACTCGTCCGAGATTTCAAACAAATGCGATTCGGAATTAAAATCATCCAGGACGATCCGATATTGCCCAGGATTTTTCACCGGCGAAAAATCGCCTTTGTACAAAAGTTCACCCGTATATTCGGGCGTACCAATTTTTTCGGCAAGGCCCTCGTAGACCACGCACGATTCAAAATCCAATATTTTAAACCGAACCGATACGGCAGATTTACCAACGGTCAATACGTCACCTTCAGAAAAGGCTATCAGAAAAGTTTTTGATTCAGCTGGGGCGTACCCGACATGGCAGTAATGGATTTTGACGCTCATACCCTAAGAATAACTTTTTTAAAGCAAGGGCGGATAAGAAAACAGCTTTCCCTATGTTTACTTCAGGGAACAGACAAAAAATGTAAAAGTAAAACTTGTTTTACATCGAACAAAACGCCAAAATAGCTTATCTGTTTTGATTTCTTTTATTACACTTTTCTCACTTTTATATTTAGATTTTATACTATGAAAAAGCCAGTCAAAATTACCCTCATCGTCCTAGGATCACTGATCCTCCTCTACTTCATCGCCCTCCTCGTAGCGCCCAAGATTGCCCGCAGCTACATCGAAGAGCACTCCAAGGAAATGATCGGCCGAAGTATTACGATCAAGGACATTAGCCTGAACCCGTTCACCTACGTCCTGGACGTCGATACGCTCGCGGTCATGGAAGCCGACGACAAGACGCCCTTTGTCGCGTTCGAAAAGTTCAGCATGAACATAAACCCGCTCAAGCTCTTCACAAAAACGCTAGACATTAGCGATATCTACATGAAAGCGCTTTACGTCCGCGTCAAGCAGCACGGCGAACGGTTCAATTTCACAGACATCCTGGAGCACCTCGCAAGGCAAGACAGCATCTACTATGCCGAGCACCCCGAAGAGAAAAAGGCCGAGGACAACAGCAACAAGAGCGCAGCCGAAATCGCAGCCGGCCTCCCCGTCAAGCTGAGCCTCCGCAATATCGTCTTTGAAAAGGGCAACATTATTTATCAGGACACAAAAGTCGGTTCCAAATTCCACATCAAGGATTTCTCAATCAACATCCCGGCAATATACCTGGAAGACAACGCAACTGGCGTCGATGTCAGCCTGAGATTTGCTGACGGCGGCGACCTTTCCGTGAAGGTCGATGCCAACATGGCAACATACGATTTCAACATCTACCTGAATCTGCACCGCTTCGCACTGGCCTGCATCAAGCCTTACCTCAACGACTTCATCAACTACAAGGATTTCGCAGGATACCTTTCTGCAAACCTCACCATCAGCGGAAACATCAACAGCATCCTCTCTTCGAATGTCAAGGGTAAAGTTTCGCTCGATAATATCGACCTCACCGAAAACAGCGGCCACAAGCTCGGCGCCGAAAACGTAACCGTCGGCATCGGCAAAGCAAACCTGACCGACAACGAATACCTCATTGATTCCGTCATCGTGGACGCCGCATTCGCGCATATCGACTTGTACAAGAACGGCAAGACGAATTTCGACATTCTCCTCGATCCGAAGAACAAGGGACAGGACATCGATACAACAAACGTCACCGAGACAAAATCGAAGGAAGAACCGAAAGAAGAACCCAAGGCTGAAGCCGCTGCAACAGATTCGTCAAGCGTAGCCGCAGCAGACTCTACAGAAAAGCCGGCTCCTGCAAAGAAGCTCAAGGCAAGGATCAACAAGCTTCTTGTCAAGAACACATACGTTACAGCCACCGACCACACCATCATCCGTCCGTTCAATTACAAGGTAACCGCCATTACCGTCACCGGTCAGAATATCAACTACGATACGCCTTGCAACGTGAATGTCACGGCGTCATTCCCCGAAGGCGGAAGCCTCTCGCTCAAGTACCACGGCGCACTCAGCAACCTCAATACGATGGACATCTACATCAGCGTAAAAAATCTCGTACTCAAGCATTTCTCGAACTATTCGCTGCACTACACGGCCTACCCCATCAAGGCAGGCACACTCGCCTTTGCAAGCGAAAACAAGATTGTAGACCGCAACCTCGACAGCAAAAACACCATTGACATTTACAATATCACCGTCGGAAACAAGGTGGACGACATCGACCCGGAATACACCGTTCCGATGAAGATCGGTCTTTACATTCTGAAGGACAAGGATGACAAGATCCAGTTCGACGTTCCTGTCAAGGGAAACCTCGACGACCCAGAATTCTCTTACGGAAAGATCATCTGGAAAACCGTCTTGAACCTGCTCGTCAAGGTCGCCGTTTCTCCGTTCAGGCTCGTCGGGAACCTGGCCATGGCAGGCGCCAACGCACTCGGTTTCGACCTTGGCAAGAACAACGAAGTGGTTATTGACGCAAACACCGAGACGTTCACTAGCGAACAGTATGCAAAGGCCATCAAGATGACCGAAATGATCCAGAAGGATCCAAACCTCATGCTGACCTTCACGCAGTACTACAATCCGAGAAGAACCGCCAAGGAATACAAGGTCAAGCAGCTCAAGATCGACTTTTACAAACAAAAGAACAACAAAACGGAATTGAACGAACTCGACCACAGGGCCATTGACGAAATGGACGAAAGCGATAAGGAATTCAAGGCTTACGTCAAGGAACACTCGGCTGAAATCGACAAGAACTACATGATGAAGGTTCTCCCCAAGATGGCAGCCCAGCGCAACGCCGACCTTCTCAAGGTTTTGCGCGCACAGCCGGGCGTCACCAAGAAGAACCTGAAAGTCATCACGGCTCCGAGAGAATCGCTCCGCAACTACAAGGACAAGCCGATGTACAAAGTCGACGTGGACGTGCAGTAACGAGCTGTTCAAGTAATTGCAAAGAACCCGCTGGCAGAAGCTTACTAGCGGGTTTACTGTTTTTAAGCAGGTACTTGACAGAGACACTTCTTTGGCTCTGTCAAGTCTGGTCGTACGGCTATTTTTTGGCTGTGGTTATGCTGCGGCGCCGAAACCTAAAAACTACCTAAATAAGGCGATTTTGAAGTAAAAATGCGGTTTTTTAGGGGCTTACAAATCAAGAAAAGTTTGCTAGCGCCTACTTTTTATACGGATTGGCTTGACAGAGTCGTTAAAAAGGCTCTGTCAAGCCTTTTTATATGGCTGCGGTAAGTTTTCCGAAAAACTGCGGTTCTGCTGCGGTTTTAGCCACGGCTCTGTCACACCAGACTGTATGGTTGCAAGAACGCTGCGGAAACCCAAAATGGCCAAAAAAGCCTAAATTCTGCATTTTCGCAGTATAAAAACATTTTTCGATGGGCTGACAAAACCCAATTTTCTTGCTATGCCAAATTATGCGTATGATTTGACTTGACAGAGCCAGAACAACAAGTTTTACACACAAAAATGAGTCCGGTACAATACCGGACTCACAACTCAATTTTATCCTAACTTTAAACTGTCCAACTTTTGATGTTCAGTTTAAAGTCGAGTCCTTTGAGTTATCCTCCTTACTATATGTGCGAAGCTGTGCTCCACAAATCACCATCGTAATTTTATTCAACATCATCTATAGCTACCGGCTTTGGAACCGAGAGATTCGACACACAACTATCAATCTGGTTCAAGTTGTCCTGTTTACTTTTCAAAATTGCCGATTGAACAACCGCATCATACGATGATTTCAGCTGCGAAAATTCCGAAGAAAAGCGATACGATCCATCCGAACATTGCAATATTTTAGGCACGGCATTATCACAAGGTTGGAGCCCCGTTCTTGAAGCCGGAATTTCCAGGCCCAATTTTACTCGAAGGTTTGATACACACAGACTCATTGCCAAGTCACGTTTGTTAAACTTGGAAATAGCCTCTTCGAACGCTTCATCGTAACCGATCCTATACCCTTCGTGTACCGCGATGGAATCTGCATAATTACATTCACAGAAATTTTCTACGGCAACAGGAGAAACACAAGACTCATCGACAACAGGTAAATTCTCTTCATCCAAGAATTTTCGTTTATTCGTTTTCACATATCGACCAATTCGACTAATTTTGAATTCGTCCATTTCATAGTTTCTTACTCCAAGGATTTCAAATCTTATCCCCGTCAAATGCTTCACCGCTTCTTCGACACTAATGAAAGGCGATTGAGTTGATTCACCATCAACATTGCGAGCTACCACAAAATCACTCCAAGCAAAACATTCGTTGCGTTCATCTTGTTCCCTATACGCAAACCCACCTTCCGAAATATAAGCGCTCAAACGGACCTGATAGAAAGCATCCCCCATCAGAGTATTGACGGAATCGTCAAAATCAAGAACCATCGAGATTTGGTCATCCGTTTGATAACCAACACACAAGCCGCCCATTTCACTCACATCTACAGCCTCAAATTTTCCAGACGCATCTTTTCCAGCCATAGCAAACCCAACATTGACAGAAGGAAGCTTTATCCACTCGCCCCATTCAGGTCCACGATTCATCATACCATAACCTACAGGCGTGAAATTCGCTTTTCCGCAAATTGCGCCACCGCATGCCTGAAGAACTTGGCTAAACGCAAGCGAATCATAACTATCACCCACCTCAGCCGACCACTCAACACTCGGGAGCAAAAGCTCAGTAGAATCAAACTTATAATACCATATCCCCGAAGTATTAGTCCCGTTATCGTAACCGGTGCGCACGCGATAACCTGATGTTGGGCCCCACATTTCAGGAGACCAGATGCAACCTTTTTCCAGAGCTTCCAAGGAATCCGTCACACCCATCACACTGCACAACACAGGCGATTGTTGAACATTCAATTCATGCCCCATATTCGGAATGCTTGTCGATCCCGAAATAGGCGAAACATTATCGGAGCACGCTGCTGCAAAGAGAATGGTCCCCAAAGCAATCAAGCTGTAGATTTTGTTATTCATATTACATCTCCTCATCTTTATTTAATTTCCAAGTTAACGGGAACAGTTGCATATTCAAATGATAAATTTGATCGGCATTTTCTGTTTCCGCGGCCATTGCCACAATTTTTTTCCTGAACGCATCTACTTCTTGAGCGATGCGCTCATAACATTCGCGATTGACCGTAAAAGTCACACTGGACACGCTACGAACTTGCGGGTCAAAGCGTTCGATAGATTCTCCGCCAAGCGCCGTCATTTTCTTTTGCAAGGCATGAATGGCATAGGCCAAGCCTTCCTGCGATGCCGTCACATTCTTTTCCGTCTGGCGATACGAACCGTCCGCGGCCTTTTTCAAGAATCCCGCTTTTGTCAAGAACTCAAGCGATTTGCAAACGTCGGCTGCAGAAATTTCGTTGCAGCACGTTTTCGCAATCTGCCCTGGAGTAGCGCCCTTCATCATCGGAGCAAGTTCACGAATCACCGGATTTTTCCAACCATCGAAATACTCGACCGCTTCCTTATCGACAATGCGAACCTTGTATTCCAACGCGATCCGACGCATCTCTTTCCAATATGGCATTTTGGCTTCGTCATCCTTGGCGTTGCAAAAATTGACGAGCGCAATGAAGTAGTTCGCTTCATAGCCCGCAAGCCCCATTGCCGAAATCATGCGGTTCATAGACACTCGGCTCAAGTTGCTCTTGCCTTCACTCACAAGTCGCAAGTAAGTCGGTGAAGAAAACCCCGCGAGTTTCGCGAATTCCCGCCAGGAGAAATACGAAGTCCGCTTTTGATCTTCGTAGAAATCCTTGATCAAGGGATGGTAATCTTTATATTCTGTTATCGGTTTCATGTAAACAAATATAGGTTTTACAGTCTTTTCATGACACAAAATTTTTATTTTTGACTAAAATTCAATACTAAATTTAAAGATTTTTTGTATATGACACAGCAAGCAACACAACAAGGCTCTAAAAAGCACAAGAACAACGGCTCTGTCAAGCCTTTTTATATAGCTGCGTGGTTATTTCCGAAAAACTGCGGTTCTGCTGCGGTTTTGACCTCGGCTCTGTCACACCAGACTGTATGGTTGCAAGAACGCTGCGGAAACCCAAAATGGCCAAAAAAGCCTAAATTCTGCATTTTCGCAGTATAAAAACATTTTTCGATGGGCTGACAAAACCCAATTTTCTTGCTATGCCAAATTATGCGTATGATTTG